>PXAS01000484.1 GCA_003565815.1 PVC group bacterium | reverse complement strand
GCCGTCAGAAAAAACATGGCGAAGATGTCCATGAGACGTAGAAATGTCCACGAGGCGTAAGAGATTTTCATTGTCGTCAATACCAATGCCAGACATTTTCAATTTTGTTATACCGGATATCAGGACGAACCGAAATCCATTCTTAACCCGAAAATACCACCGGATCCTCAAACCCAAACCAATGAATTTGCTTACAGGAAATGTTAGTCCAAATGGACGCCGGTTTTTGATCGCTGCGGGAATTATCTTGGCGGTCACGGGTTTGGCCAAGCTTTTCACGGTTACTGGCGACACGACCCTGCTCCGAGTGTCAGATCCAATCTTTGGCGTAGAGTTTCGATACCTGATGTTTGCGGCCGGGGTACTAGAATTAGTAGTTGCTGGGTTCTGTTTACTATCCAAATGGAAAACCATAAGCTTGGTGATGGTAGCTTGGACTGCGTCCGTTATTCTTGTTTATAGAATCGGGATTTTTATGGTTGACTGGAATCGACCGTGTGGCTGTCTAGGGAATCTAACTGACGTCCTTAAGATTTCAGAACGAACAGCAGAATGGATATCTCTTGGTCTGTTGAGTTTTCTGTTAATTGGAAGTTATGGAGTTATGTTTTCAATAGGCCAGTGTATGAAAGTAAGTTTTCGAACGATTCGTAACGCTGGTTGACGGAGGTTCTATGATGATAGGCACATTCCTTTTCAAAAATATTGTTATGAGTAGGTTGCATGTTCTTGCGAAGGTACTCGGCAGGTTGCCAATTCTTTCAATATATGTTTTGGTTGGGTGTGCATTTCCGTTGATTGTCCATTCAGAGAGTAATGGCAACAATGGAATGTTGAAAGTCGAAGGAACAATAAAATGGGTGAATTTCATAAGTGGGAACTGGGATGCTCCCATGTTCACTTCGGTGCCAACAGAATTTACATTTTGGCATGATCCGGAAAGTGGTGCATATGCACTTGAAGCTATCGTTCAAAGGCAAACACGTACCGATTACTACTATGTGGCGTCAGATGGAATCGATGTTTTCCAAGCATGGGTTCCCCAACCGCACAATCCTGATAGTGGCGTAGATTGGCATGTGAATTCTGGAATTGCCAAGTTTACTGAGGGCCGGTTTCCTTCAGAACCTGCAGGTGACCCTGTGATTTCTGCCCTTCTCGTAGCGCTTCACACAGAACCATTTTGGTTGATTTACGATAAGTACCACACCTTCCCGATCGGAAGCGTCGTTACGGGTGGCGGGTTGTACGACTTCGAGGATCTCGTTGCGAATGTTGATCAGGATGATTTCGGTCGATTGCTTCAAGTTACATTTTTGGCACCACAACGGGCGAAACGGCCTAATGGTTCGGGAGAGACATGGCTTCTTCCCGATGGATATGCGATGGGCTATCATGCAGGCAATTTGAAGATTGTGCGAGACGCTGATGGGATGGTACGTTCTGCTATTTACGAAAGGGGGCTACCTCATACTTCTGGGGAGCCTGAAGGGCCAGAAGATACAAGGGCTTTCAACCGCTATGAGTACGTAGTGCAGGATCGTCGGCAAATCGAATCACAGAACCCGCTTGCAACACCCGAGAGAGTATTGCAGAGTTCGTTCAGTGTAAGTGATGAACGTGAACTAATTCTAGGATGGCAGGGATATCCGTTAAATGAAGGCGATGCGATTCCTTTTCGGGGAAGTGAGCAGCTTATGGCACTTCAGAGGCTGGCGGCCGGAGAGCCAGTATCTCACGAAGGAAGAGTTCGTTTTGTCGTGTTTATTTTCATTGCATTATTAACTATCGGTGGGGTAATATTAGCGCTCATATTAAAATCTGGCGACGGAAACATTAATTCGATTAATGATCGTGGATAAATATCTTATATCCAGGTCGAAACAATGAAAATAAGGGAGTCAAGGAAATGAAGAAAAGAGTTGTTGTTACGCTACTTTGGTTGATGGTTTTGTATGCGGTAGCCATTGCAGGTGACTACCTTATGAAAAGTGGTCAAGATGGTCCTTTCTACGACCCCACGGATTACGGTTGTTTTATTAATGGAAACGGGGAAGACGACGGTTTCTGTCGGCGAAGTGTATATTATGAACAGCTATGTACGAAAACCAGTGTTCAACAAACATGTACTGATGGACAACGAATAGACGGTGGTGTGGAATACGGAGCCTGTGTTTCTAGTGAAGATAGCGACAACGGGTTTATATGTGTTTTTGAACTTGAATAAACTGGTTATGGGTATTCTATGACTCGCCGTATTAGGCGGTCTGAACTGAAATGAAAGAAAGCAAAAGAAAGGGAACGGTGAAATGAAGAAGACAGTGATTCTTACCTTGTCTATGATTATGGCGATTGGCGGCATTGCAGTTGCGGGGACATATCTAATGAAATCGGGTCAAAGTGGCCCATATTATCATCAGCATATGAAAGATTGCTGGTATGATGAAGACGGCGAAATCGGAGGAGCGGGATGTCGAAGAAGTAAATATTATACCCAAAATTGCGCAGAAACAAGCGTGCCCAATTCTTGCACTCCGGGGCAGTGGATAGATGCTGGTTTTGAGTATGGAGAGTGTTTTCCTGTTGGAGAGACCCAGTTTATTTGTTTGTATGAGTGACAATCGCTTTGGCGATTGTTGCGTTATGCAGTATTTTTGTTCACGACAACGTGTTTTATTGATGATTTGATCTCCGATCCGAACAGTAGTTGCGTAGAAGATTGGATCCGAGTGGATCGTTGTGATAATCGCATTTAGGAGCAATTGGCTCAATATGATCAGAGATTCTTTTGCCAATGAGTTGCGCTTCACCAGGGTAAATTTGGGCGTGCTATACGGCAATAGATCATCGGTGTGAACGGTGGGGCCGAGATTGGTCCTCATCGCCGAAGTAACGAGCGTTGAGTTTTTGTAGGAGGTGTCCGCCCCGTATTCGACCAGGCGCAAGGACAACTGGTGCAGTAAATGCACTAATGTGGCCGACAGTAGCAAGGAGGTGCAAATCAAATGAATGTTGAGCGACATTTCGAAATTGGAAGATATTTGTTTCGGGACGCACGAATGAAGGGGGGGATAGTGGCGTTGGTAAAGGAGCCTTCACAGTTCGTAACTGCGTCGGGCGATAGTTCCAAGGCGGCAAGACGACGATTGAGATATTGCGACCAGACACCTGATTGGCATCTGTTGCTGTCCCATATGCCGCTGGTTGGTGTATCTGGCAATGTTGTCCGTATTGAAAGGACGATTGTTGAATCGGTAAACAACCGAGCTTCTGAGCTTCCTAAATGTCGTTGAACTTTTGACACTTTTCATGCCTTGTGGCGATAAGACCGGAGACACGGATCTAAGAACGGTTGCACGGCGGCATCTCAAGAATAAAGGACCCAAAAAGTGTCCCTTGCGAATCAGAAAACCTAATAAGACCTCAAAACATCGACACGCGGAGATTAAGACAGTAGAACTAGCCCACTCGCTTCTTTGTATCTCAGCGAAATGAAATGATGAACTGAAGTATGATAATGAGTCTCATTGAGCATGCATAAAATTTTCAGGTCGATTGCTCTTCAGAGCTTCGTTATAGTGGTTGGTCTCCTTTTGACCTTTATTGCACTATTTCTCTCCGATTTTTTGGCTCCGCAGAATGGTTGGTTTTCGAGTCACCTCCAGATCCGCCAGCAAACTGAGGCGTTATTGGACAGCAGGATCGCGTTAGAAAGCGATCCAAGTTTTGTTGATTTCAATTATCTTTGGGATAACGGAAGGGTTCAACAGGTATGGGGACTGGGTCTTGCTATATGGCGCATTCCATTCGACCTATCTGCCTCCATACTAGGATGGGAGGGTTTTCCCGATCGTATTGCTTTTGGAGTTGCGCTGCTCATATTTAGTTGCTTCACGTGTCGCCTAATTATAATTACGATTGGCTCTTCAGGTTCGGATCAAAAGCGAAGCTTATACAGCCAGTTTCATGTGTGGTTTGTTTCTGTAGTGTTGTTAATCTTGTTTCCACCGTTTCTGAGTCTTTTATATGGAAGATTTTCGGTCTATGAGGAGGTGCAAGCGTATAGTTATATGATTAGTGTTTTGTTGCTTGTGGGCACGTTGATGTTTTATTATAATCCCAAAATCTCGAGCTATTTGGCTTTAGCTGTCCTTTCTGGGATGGTTCCTCTTGTCCGTCCTACTCTAGGTGCTTACGGAATTGCTACCTTTTGCATCATCGCTGCGTATGGATATAGGCAGGGAGTTAGTCGATGGACAATCTCGTTTGGGGTAATCCTTTTTCTGATTGGCTCCGCTATCGTTGCGGCATCGAATTTTCAACGGTTTGGGAATGTATTTGAGTTTGGTCATTCGCTGAACCTTAATCCTCATGCTTCAATGAGATATATTTCACGGTTTGATAATCCCTATCGTGAAGAGCGCTTTCATTATGCTTATTTTGAAATTGTGCATTGGTTGTTCTATATGGATAGGGAAGAGTACCGATTGCGCTATGATGAGGGTATTGTGGGTGTCGCTGAGGAATCCAATGAAGAATTCTTTCGATTTCGAGGGTTGAACTCGTTCACTTTTGACATAACGTATTCTGCTCCTATAATCGTGCTCCTCGGTTGGTTAACTTTCGCGAATATTCGACGATGGAAGAGGAAGCGTGAATACTGTGCGTCTGAAGTAGAGATATTAGGATTGTGGTGTCTGCTTTCAGTTTTGCCATTGCTTTGCTTCTATTTATGGTTTCCAGTTCTTTATTCTCGTTACCTCCTGGACTTTGCCCCGGCGTTTTCGGCTGGATTTGTAGGGGTCATATGGTTGTTTAAACGTTCAATCGGTGCACGTATTGAGTTCGCAATGAGATGCGTTATCGTAGTCGGAGTCCTGGTGTGGTGGGGGATTCAAATAGACAGGATACACGCACAAGGTGTGTCTGAATCTTCGACCATCACGCATGACGAATTAGGTAGGCTCTTGAATAGTGAGGTGTCGGTTTATCGTAAGATGCCGGCCGTTTACGAAACGAGCATGGAGGTCCACGAGTACGTGAATCAGTTCAATGGTTCCGGGTGGAACTCACGTTCTGGAAACACTCGGGCATCTATCGCACTGTTTGTTGAGGAACCGGAGTTTCTGGAACTGACGGTAGCGCCGGTAAGCGGGGTCGAGTTGGCGCCGGAGGACTACGAGATCATCCGTGCGAAGGTGGGGCTTGAGTTTTTGGAACTGGAAAGCATGACACCCACGGAGGAAGGGATGGTGTTACGGTTCTCTGGACCTCGGAGGAAGCGCTACCAGGGCGGGATTCAGGTTGTTTTTGTTGCGTTCATGACAGGTGACGAGCTTCACGAGAGTTGGTCGCGGTTTCGCTTGTTGAGGGTGAGATGGAACGACGCTTCGCTTGATTCGGATGACAGACCTTAGGTTTGAAAATGAAATTCTGGTAGATGATTCATGAAAAGATATTCGAACTGAGTTTCGTCCTCCCTTGTTTGAATGAGGCGGCGACGATTCGGGAGTGTGTCGAGGAATGTCTGTTAGCCATTGAGGAGACGGAGATCGAGGGGGAGGTGGTTGTGGCGGATAATGGGAGCGAGGATAGCTCTGTGGAGATCGCCGAGAAGGCGGGGGCGCGGGTGGTTCGGGTTGCGGAGCTTGGGTATGGGAATGCGATTATGGCTGGGGTCCGTGCGGCGCGGGGCCGGTATGTGGTTATGGGAGACAGCGACATGAGTTATAGTTTTCGGGAGATGCCGCGTTTTTTGGAGCGGCTGCGGGAGGGGGGCGATTTGGTGATTGGGTGTCGGATGCCGCGGGGTGGAGGGGTGATCGAGAAGGGAGCCATGCCGTTTCTTCATCGGTGGTTGGGAAATCCGGTATTGTCCTGGTTGGGGAGAAGGCTTTTTCAGAGTAAGGTGATGGATTTTCATTGCGGGATTCGGGGATTCCGGCGGGATGCGATTCTGAAGCTGAATCTTTCGATGCCGGGAATGGAATTTGCGTCGGAGATGATCGCCAAGGCGGAATTGGCGGGGTTAAAAGTCGGCCAGGTTCCGGTGACCTTACGGGTCGATGGACGGGGCCATCCGCCGCATTTGAATACCTGGAGGGATGGCTAGCGGCACCTGAGGTTTTTGCTTCGGCATTCCCCGAAACGGTTCGTTCTGTTTTGATGGGAAAGGTTCACGCTGGGAGCGTTGGAAAGTATGAATTAGGAGTTGTGAATTATGAGAT
>PXAS01000120.1 GCA_003565815.1 PVC group bacterium | reverse complement strand
TATGGAGGAATCTGGAGGATACGCGTCCGCATGTCAGACGGACACACAAGCTTTGAACCACGCACGAACGGACAACTCATGAAGAATGACACCCAATACCCTCATCGCCTCGGATTGTGCGACGAAGCTCACAGATTCTGAAGTGCGCCCCGCCCCAAAGTCCGTTCCAAAGTCCGTTCCAAGGTCCGCAACGAGTCACGCAATGTCAAGCGACCGCCCAGCTTACCTTCGGGTACTGTATATCCTCGCATTGGTCAGCCTGACCATCCATATTCTTGTGGTGGGCGCCTCGTTGCTGAAGTCGATCACGATCGCGGCTTTTCTGGCGATGCTCTTGACCCCGCTTGCCGGATGGCTTGAAAGAAGACGGATCGGTCGCTTTGCCGGGGCGATGATCCCCGTCCTGGGGGGGCTATGTCTTTTTATTCTTTTCGTGGGCTTGGTGATCCGCCAGATCGGCAATATCGGCGGCAGCTTGGATGGGGCCTCGGACCGCGTGGGAGACTACTTGGTCCGTTTGAATTCATTTCTGAGTTGGCATCTGAATCTGGATGAGGCCATGATTCGAGAACCCAACCCCGAAGCGGTGGAAAAATTCATGAAAGATTCCGGCGGAAGAATGCTCTCCATGATGGGGGGTGTCACCCGATCCCTGCTCAAAGCGCTGATCGTTCCCGCCATCACCTTTTTCTTCCTCTTTTATCGAAGTCACCTCTACGAATTCACGATACGTTTTTTTCAAAACAAAATCCGGGAGGACGTGGGAAAGCGTGTCGAAGAAGCCCGTTTGGTCGCCCAGAATTATTTCGGCGGCATGATGAAGGTGATTGGGATACTCGCGGTCTTGAATTCGAGCGTGTTATTGCTGATCGGCGTGGAAAACGCCATTTTCTTTGGTGTTTTCGCGGCCCTTTTGGATATCGTGCCTTTTATCGGGCCGCTGTTTGGCGCGATCCTGCCCATACTTTTCTTGCTGGTCACCCGGGACGGCTTTTACGCCCCGATCGGGGTGGCCGTGGCCTTCATCCTCATTCAACTGGTCGAAAGTTATTTTCTCACCCCCAGAATCGTTGGCCACAATGTGCGCATCAACCCCCTGGTGGTTTTTTTCGGGTTGCTCGCGGGATCCATGATCTGGGGAGTGGTGGGGATGATCATCATCATCCCCGTTCTCTCAATTTCGATGCAATTCTGCCGTCTGACCCCCCGCACCGAACCCTTTGCCTACCTTCTGGGAATCCCCCCGAAGAAAGAGGCCCGGAGGGGGCGTAAGGGGCATGTGAACGTGTGAATGAAGTTGACCTTGTACCTATGATTGGCAGGGTGGACAATCTTTACAAGCGAACGCCGCATTCCCTACTCCCCACTCCCTTTACCTTTCCCCCAAATTATCCCCCAAGCGTTGCAAACCCCATTGCGCGTGGGTAGCGATGAGCGGATTTGGGTCCGCCGCCAGGGTCTCCAATGCGGGTCGGGCCTCGGGGACGCCGCTGTTGCCCAGGGCCACGGCCACGTTGCGCAAGAGGCCCGCCCGCTTCGTTCGCATCAGGGGCGTGCCCGCGAACCTTTGGAAAAACGCCTCCTCGTCCAAAACCGCCAATTCGTCGAGACGAGGCGCCATCCGATCGGGATCGGGGTCCAGCCAGGGTTGGCGCGCCACCCGACTGTAACGCTTTACCCAGGGACAAACTTCCTGACACACATCGCATCCGAAAATCCAATTGCCCATTTTCGCTCGCAGGGTCTCTGGAATTTCGCCCCGGTTTTCGATGGTTTGATACGAAATGCACAGCCTGCTGTTCAACACATACGCCGCTGGAAACGCGTGGGTGGGGCAGGCCTGCAAACAACGGGTGCAGGCGCCGCACTCGGCTTTGCCCTGATACACGGCGCCGGACCCGGGGGTCGGGTCGTCGGGGGTCAATTCACAGGAGACCAGCAGCCCGCCCAGAAAAATCATGGAGCCGTAGTCCGGATGTATCAGCAAGGTGTTTCGTCCGATGAACCCCAGACCGGCGGCCAGGGCCGCCTCGTGCTCCATGACCGGACGGGCGTCATTGAAGGGTTGCACTTCCACGCCGGCGGGTCCTTCCTGCCGCAACCATTCCGCCAATTTCTTCAGCCGTTTCCCGATCACCTTGTGATAATCCCGGCCCCAGGCGTATCGGGCCACGCGTCCCCGCATGGGATCGTTCCACAAACGGGGGGTCGGATTCTGCATGTGGTAAGACACCCCCACCACCACCATGGACCGGGCGCCCGGCCGCCAATTGCGCGGATCCAGGCGACGGTCAATGTCCCGGGCAATCCAATCCATGTCCGCATGGTGACCCTCGCGCAACCATTGCCGGAATTCGGCGGCATGGCGAACCGGACCGGCGGCGGCCACCCCCACCAAATCAAACCCGCATGCAATGGCCATTTCTTTCAAACGGCTGGTGAGTTCGGAGGGGCTTGGATTCATTCTAGTACCCTGTAAACCATAAATCTTCGTATAGGACCGTGAGATTCCGAGTGGATTTGTGCCCCAAAAAAGATAAGGCGATGCATCTCATCGTTGTTCTTTTTTGGGGTGCAAGGCCACCGGAAGATCATGGCCCGAGGGGTTGGCAAAAATGAAAATTCTCCACGGAAATTATAAAGAATCATGATCGACTTATCCAAAATTTTGGCCTCTTTTGGCACTGGGGGATGGGATGAGGGTCATGCACAACCTAGCTGACGCATGGAAAAAATACTCGCTGTTCTCAAGACATCTTCATACCCCGATCCCAACGGGCTGTCAATCAAAGGACAATGTGTTGCGGAATGAGAGGGGGCGATGGGTGCTGAGATAATGTGGTCATCATCAGGCGCAGAGCCAGTAATCTTTTCCGGGGAGTCGGCCGGTGGCGCGGAGGTGGCTTTCGATGCGCGCTCTGGCGCCGCGGGCGGCGACGCCGACGAGAATGAGGGCGTTTGGGGGAAGGTTTGCGGAGGAGAGAACGGGGATGCCTTCGATTTGTTGCCCGATTTTTCCGGGGGCGATATCGACGTAGGCGGCAAAGGGCCCCAGGCGTTCGCAGAGGGGGGCGAAGCGGCGGCGGGTGACACGACCGGCGCCCCAGAGGACAAGGGGGCGGTTGGTGGGCAGGATTTTGGCCAAGTAGTCGCATTTTACTTCGTAAAAGGCTTGGACCGCGTAGCGGGTGTCGCTACGGGATAGGCGGTCGGGGGGATCGTTCCAGGTCAGCAGGGTTTCGGGAAGTTTTCGGAACGCGACCCCGGCGTGCATCCAGCGCAGCCACAATTCGTAATCCTCCGGAAACAGACCGTCCCTGTAGCCGCCGCAGGTGTCCCAAACTTCCCGTCGCCACATGACGGAGGGGTGGGCCACGGGAGATTCGACGAAACGGTTGAGGAAATGGTCTTCGGGGGAGAGGAGGCGGTTGAGCCAGTCCACGTGTTCGGCATAGCCCCGGTTTCGTTCGCGGTCCCCCCCGAAGGACACCCGACAGGCAACCAACCCGAGGTCGGGATCCGCTCGCAGGGCTTCAAGCTGTCGCTCCAGACGCCGGGGATGGCAAAGGTCATCCGCGTCCATGCGGGCGATGAAGGGGGCTTTGGCGATTTCGGCGGCGCGGTTGAGGGCGGTCACCAATCCCAGGGGCGGCTGATGCATCACCTGGATGCGGGGGTCTTCGTTTGCCAAAGCGTCCATGCAGGTGTCGCCACCATCGGTGGAACCGTCGTTGACCAACAGCAGTTCCCAATCCGTGAACGTTTGGGCGCGCAGGCTCGCCACTGCGTCGGGCAGGGTGCGGACGGCGTTTCGGACGGGAAGGAGAATGCTGACGGCGGGAGATTTCATGCGCGGGAAAGGGTTTTCATGAATTTTGGCGGGGATGTTTTCTTTTTTCATATTCCCTGCTATATGGACAACCTCTTTTTTCGATGATTCGACCAAACCATTTGCATGATGATAACGCAACCCCTCACCATATATTTGATACGCCACGGCGTGACCCTTTGGAATAAAACCGGGCTGTGCATGGGGCAAACGGACATTCCCCTCGATGAGGAGGGGCAGGCCCAGGCCCGCCGCCTGGCCGCGCATTTCAGCACCCGGGCGTTGGATCTCATTGCGTCCATCAAAGTACACAATGCCTCCATTACCACGCTTTTGTTCGAAGGAAACCGGTGGCGGATCCTGGATGTGAACCAAACCTTGGACCCGCTTCCCTCTCAAATCCCCGGAGTCTGATCATGCCCGAACCTGTCATTGTCAATGCCGTGCTCAAACGCATCAAAGCCCTGCCGGGGTGGCCGAATCTGCGGGTGCTGGACCTGAGTTGCGGAGATGGCGAGGTGATCGAGCATCTGTGCCGGGAAGGGTGTCAGGCCGAAGGCACGCATTTCCGCGCCGACGACTACATTTATAATTCCCCCAGCGAAGCGCTGAACAAGGTCACCGTCCATGAGGGGATCGATCTCACCCGACCCTTGCCGTTCGGGGACAAGGAATATGATGTGGTCCTGGCCACGGAAATGCTTGAACACCTGCCTTCCCACATTCTGCCCTGTGCCGAAGTGGGGCGAATTCTCAAACCGGGCGGGCATTTTGTCTTTTCCACGCCCAATGTGCACCGGTTGCAATCCCGGTTGCAGTTTTTATTCTCCGGTCAGCATGAATTGCGGGGCGCCCGCCTGGATTGGAGCGTGGGGCGCGACGATCTTTACGCCACCCACTACAATCCCGTGTATTTTCCGGTGATGCATTCGGTTTTGCACCACAACGATCTGCGGGTGGTGGAAATGGGATTGACCGAGATGAATGGGGCGGCGGTTCTGGCGGGGCTGTTGTTGCCGTTGGTGATTCCGGCAACCGCCCTGGAAATGCGCCACGCGCGCAAACGTTCCCCGGAATGCGGGAAAGATCTGTTGCGTTGGATGCTGCATCCTGCCATGCTGTTCAGCGATCAACTGCTGGTGGTCAGCCGAAAAGGCGGAGCGGCGAAAGTTTAATCTTCCGAGCGTCGGAAAGATTTTTCCAGCGGCTTCCGAGCGTCGGAAGGGTTGCGATTGTGAAACTGCATCACCGCGACAGTGCCGAGGAGGCAGAGGAGGGAGGTGACGAAGAGGGCGTCGAGCAGGTCTTCGTAGGACCAGCCGCGTTTTAGCAGCATGCCGGCGCGTTTGCCCGCCCGGGACAATAAAAGACCCGAGCACAGTGTGGCCGCGGCATAAAAAGGACCGATTTCACCCGGTTCCACGCCCAGCCGCGTACTCAGCGAGGGGACGAACAGGGAAATGAAATAGGTTTGTCCGAATCCCGAGAGGAACGAACAGAGAAACCCGAATCCGAGAACCCGCCGAAAGGTTTTGAGAAAGTCCAAGGGCCCGGGGAACCAGCGAAGGGATCTTGAAGGGGAAAAAGGGAAAGGTTTCTTCATGTTTGGCCGCCGAACATGGGGCCGATTGCGGATTTTCCCAGCGAAAAATGAAAGAAGTTTCCGGGGGGCCGGGATTATCGGAACTGGAGGTCTTCGCGGGGCATGAGGCTGGTGGTGACGTTCACGCTTCGTTCGCTGTCGCCGCGGAGGATGTTGAGCTTGAGGGTGTCGCCGGGACGGCTGAGGCGAACCAAGCTGCTAAGTTCGCTGCCGGAGCGGATGGGCTTTTCGTTCACGTTGCGCACTAGGTCCCCGGGTTCCAGGCCGGCGAGGTCGGCGGGGCTGTCGCGTACGATGCGCGTCAGGCGGACCCCCTGGCGCGTGTCCTGCATGACCACGCCGAGCCAACTGAGTTCGGGATTGTCGGTGCCGGCGACTATAAGTTCGGCGGCCCGCATGGCGGTGTTGGCGGGCACGGCGAAGCCAATGCCGATGTTGCCCTGTGACATGCCGCCGGCGGTGCGAATGAGGGTGTTGATGCCAATGAGGCGCCCTTCAATGTCGATGAGCGGTCCGCCGCTGTTGCCGGGATTGATGGCGGCGCTGGTTTGGATGAAATCCACGATGGGCAAAGCGGTTTCGGCGCGGCCTTTGTGGCTGATGACGCCGTGGGTGACGGTACTGCTGAGACTGAAGGGGGATCCGATGGCCATGACCATTTCGCCGACGCGGATGTCCTCGGAGTTGCCGGGCTGAATGGCGGTGAATTCCCGATCTTCATCGGTCTGGATTTTGAGAACGGCGATGTCGGTGGGCTCGTTTTTCCCCACCAGCGTGGCGGGATAGGCGGTGCCGTCCTCCAGAACCACTTCGATGCGCTGTCCGCC
>PXAS01000093.1 GCA_003565815.1 PVC group bacterium | reverse complement strand
CCCTGCGACAACAGGCCCGCCACAAAGGCATCGGCGTCAAAGCGCACCAAGTCCTCCGCCTGCTCGCCCAAACCGGTGAACAACACCGGAATCCCCGGCAATTGCCGATGCACATTGAACAAAAATCCGGCCTTGCTGCTGCCGTCCAACTTGGTGATCACCAAACCGGTGAGCGGCACCGCGTCGTGAAAAATTTTGGCCTGATTCAGAGAGTTTTGCCCGAGACTGGCGTCCAGAATCATCCAGGTCCCGTGCGGCGCCCGGGGATCCCGTTTTTGGATGGCCCGCACCATTTTCCGCAGTTCGTCCATGAGATGGCTTTTGGTGTGCATGCGCCCGGCGGTATCGATGAACAACAGGTCCATCCCCCGGGCGTGGGCGGCGTCCATGGCGTCAAAAGCCACGGCGGAGGCGTCCGATCCCTGCCGCCCGGAAACCACGGGCGCATTGAGGCGTTCGCCCCAGAGCCGCAATTGCTCCGTGCCCGCGGCCCGGAAGGTGTCCGCGGCCCCCAGCAACACCTTGCGATCCAAACCCGCCGCCCGGTGGGCCAGCTTCGCGCAGGTGGTGGTTTTTCCGGCGCCGTTGACCCCCAACAATAGAATGCAGGCGGGTTTGACGCCGAAATCGAAGGGCTCCGTCTCCTGCATTACCAACCGCGCCCGCAATCCGTTGCGCAGGACCTCCTTCGGACTTTTCGTGCCGTGCAGTTGGTTTTCCTCCAAATCGGATATCAGCTCCGCAACCAAACGGGGAGGCAGGTCGGCGCGGATCAGGGCCACCTCCAACTCCTCCAAAGTCAATTCGTCAATTTCCGCGCCATCGGAAATCACCCCCTGAATCGCGGAGGCAAACACATTCCGGGTCTTTTTGAGCGCCTGAACCCAACTGACCATTACAAAACCTCCGGTTTGGGCACGCCCTGCCGCAGGGGGCGGTCGAGGGTGCGAATCATTTTATCCAGAATCCCGTTCACAAACTTGCCGCTTTCATCCGAACTCAGCTCCTTGGCCAACTGCACGGCTTCGTTCACCGCCACCACGGGGGGGACATCCTCGCAGTACACCAGTTCGTAAAACCCCAGACGCAAGACATTGCGGTCCACGCCCCCCAGCCGATGGATGTCCCAGTTCTCCGAATACCGCGTAATGCGCTCGTCAATTTCATCCAAGTTCAGGCTCACGCCGTCGATGCGCTCCAGAAAAAACGCTTTCATTTTTTTGGACATCTTTTTTTTCTTGTCGGAAAGAAACAGCTCCAGCGCTTCCTCCCAGGTGTCATACTGGTTGTAGTCCCGCTGAAACAGGAATTGAACCGCCCAAAGGCGGAGAAGATGTCGGTTGGGTGCGCCAGAACTCATAAGCAAATTTTCAAAAGGTGGAGGAAACTTCCAAGGCGGCCCGCGCGGCATAGGCGCCGCGGCTTTCGGAGCCGGAGAGGCAGCGGGCCTCGGCTTGTTCCATGGACCGCGCACTTACCACCGCATCGATGACGGGACAATCCAAATCGAGGGAAAGCCGCGCAAAAGATTGGACCAGCGCGCCGGTGATGAGTTCCGCGTGCCGGGTATCGCCATCGATGACCACCCCGCAGGTGATCAGGGCGTCAAATGCACCCCGAGTGGCCAGACGCTTTAATGCCAGCGGCATTTCAAAGCTCCCCGGCACCCAAACCACTTCAATATCCTCCTCGCGCACGCCCGCCCCGAGCAGCGTCTCCACCGCCGAAGTCAGCAATCCCGAAGTCAGCCGGATATTGAATCGCGCCACCACGAGGCCGACCCGTCGACCGCGGCCCTCAAGAGTTCCGCGGTGTTGGCGAACACCCTGCGGCAGTTCAGGCATGTCCCGGGTAATTTCGTCATGAAAATGTTTTTCTTCACTCATAACAGATGTCCCAACCGCGTTCGTTTGGTTTCCAAATACTTGGCATTGTGGGGGTTGCTCTTCATCACAACCGGGAGTCTTTCGGTGATTTCAATGCCGTTTCGCGCCAGCCCCTCGACCTTCATTGGATTGTTGGTGAGCAAGCGAATGGACTGCACACCCAGATCCTCCAGGATCAGGGCACTGGAACGATATTCCCGCTGGTCGGCGCCGAATCCCAACTTGAGATTGGCGTCCACGGTATCATATCCCTGATCCTGCAGGGCGTATGCCTGCAGTTTCGCCCCCAAACCGATGCCCCGGCCTTCCTGACGCATGTACAGGATCACGCCGGTTCCCTCCTCCTGAATCAACTTCATGCAAGATTCCAACTGCTCCCCGCAATCGCAACGCATCGAATGCAACACGTCCCCGGTCAGGCACTCGCTGTGTACCCGCACCAGCGGCGCGGTTTCCGCCTGCAAATCGCCCTTGATCAAGGCCAAATGCTCCTTGTCATCAAAAGACGAACGGTAAATGCGGCAGGTGAACTCGCCAAAAGGCGTGGGAATCGACACCTCTCCCTCGCAGATCACCTCCCCCTCGCGGGATTGACGATATTCGATGATCCTGGCCACCGAGCACATTTTCAGCCCGTGTTCATTCGCAAAAGCCAACAAATCCGGCAAGCGGGCCATCTCCCCGTCATCATTCATGATCTCGCAAATCAGGCCCGCCGGTTCACAGCCGGAAAGCGCGGCCAAATCCACCGACGCCTCCGTGTGCCCGGCCCGGCCCAACACGCCGTTGGGATGCGCCTTGATGGGAAACATGTGACCCGGACGCACCAAATCCGCGGACGTGCTTTTCGGATCCGCCATCACCCGCACCGTTTCCGCCCGATCTGCCGCACTGATGCCCGTGGTAATGCCGCGACGCGCATCCACCGATTCCATGAACGCGGTGCGGATGGACACCCCCTCGTCGCCCGCGTGCCGCATGTCGCCAATGCCCAGGCGGGCCAAGGTCGGCCCGGGCATGGTCACGCAAATCAGCCCCCGACCATATTTGGCCATGAAATTGATGATTTCCGGCGTCACCTTGTCGGCCGCACACACCAAATCCCCTTCGTTTTCGCGATGTTCGTCATCCGAAATCACCACCATTTCGCCACGCCCCACCGCCGCGATGACCTCCTCCACGGAATCAAACGAAAGATTCGACAACGTTTCGGAAGCCGAATCCAAAGGAATGGATGTTTCTTGTTCTGTTTGCGCCATATGCATGCTTCATTTCCATGGGGACTTCGGGGCAATACAGAACGGTCCCCGCTCCCGGACAGGTGTCCGGGAAACGAAGACGCGATCTTCTTTCATCCCGACTGTACGGTCGGCTGCGTATGGTCCGAAAGCCGGATTGAACGCATCAGTCCCCCGCCGAAGCGAAGGAGTCGCGGGCTGACACCGCCGGTCTGGAATTTCCGGAGAAGTCCGGATCACCAAGCCCTGAAGATCAGTTAAAGTTGTGGGGTGAATATAGACCCATTTGAAGGGAAAGACAAGCGTAAGCGTGAAGGGAAAGCGAACGTCGAACCTCGAACGTCCAACTTCGAACATTGAAGGGGTGTGCCGAAGTTGGACAGGAGCGCCAATCGCCGTATTGGCGGGGCGTAGGGGTGGCACCTTTGCTTGGTCCTGATCTTTGGCCCAAGCTTGTCCCACAACTTGTCCACTCATAGAATAGACGAAAGGTCTCGTTTCAACTCCGAGCAGAGATACCGCCAAAAATCGGGCTGATCCACAAGTCCACTGATCTGTTCGTGAAGCAGAAATCTCGAAAGTTCTTTCCAGCCCTCCTTCTGTAAGGCTGAGTTTTCTGACAAAAGGTTCAGGCGGGTCAACAATGCGTCACGAAAGTCTTCAGCGCTGTGGCCATGCATAGCGACCTTGGGCAAGATCCAGTTTCCGCGCAAGGCTGTGTTCTGTTGTCGCAACCAATGGAGATCCCATACATCTCTGAACTTGATCCTGCCCACACGCAAGGCCAACGCAACGATCTTATCCACATAATGGAGCACCTCCTCAACCCATTGATCAAATAAATTCATCAAGCACCTCCATTTGAATCAAATCCTGAGAGCGACCCGTTCGCCGCATATCCTCCATGGCGAGGGGCACGTCCGCTCGCCACAGTCGTATGCGCGCATCAAAGTGCAGGTGTCCAACCACTTCTTCGGGACGGCGAACCGTATGAATCCATTCGATACTTCCCCACTTTCCACAGTCAATGCTTTGCCGTCGCCCACTGGTCATCAAAGTGATGTGTTGGAGGGGAATCTGTGAAATAACCCCGGCATCACTCAGCACGCTTTCCAAACTCAGGTAACAAAATTCATCGGCACCCAACATGGCTGCGGTGTGGTAAAGCACATCCCCGCGGGGATAGGCAACCTCCGGCACCAGATACACCCCCCTACACACTCTGTTCAGTTTTCCCCGCTGACAAAGTCGCGTCAGCAAAGATCGAAACGCGGAAGCGGAATGCTCCGGCAACAAGACCTCAAGCTGTCGCGCCGAAAAAAGATAGTGATCCGCATTCGCCAATTTCCGCAATTGCTTCATAAAATGCGTGGATGCCTGCATGATTTGAACTCTACAGTATGTTGCAGATAATGCAACATTATGTTAAGCTGTATCGAATTTTCCATGACAGTTGCGTTGCAAACTGCGTGCGATCATGCGGACAGGGACTGCCCTTTACACACAAATCATACTGGACGTTTCAATATATTTTCCTTCGATCAAATGTATGGCTGCGTGCCATTTGTGTGAAAAGGGCAGGACAGGCGTGTCCGCGCTCCGATTTCACGCGCTCCGTTTTGATCAAAAAAAAACGTTCCGGCAAAAGCCGGAACGTGCGCCAAAAAAATGGCACCCCCAAGGGGACTCGAACCCCTGTTGCCGGGATGAAAACCCGAAGTCCTAGGCCACTAGACGATGGGGGCGTCTGAAAGTGTGTGGGGGATATATAGGCGGATGGTTTCCCCGTCAACCCCGATTTGCAAAAAAATATCCCCGGACGAGCCGGGGATAGATTTTTCCTTTCGGAATATGGCTGGGTACCACAGGAATCAGAGTTACTGGGGCTCCAGAATGTTGAAGTCGGCTTCGGCGGGATTCAGGTTGCGGTAGGTCAGGTTCCGACCGGTGATGGCTTCACCGCCACCGCCAATGCGGATCACCACAATGGCACGATCTCCATAGGGGTTGGGATAGTTGGATCCCACGGTACCTTCGGGAATCCGTCCTTCTTCATTGCCGCTCAAACTTCCCAGACTCAAGTTCCGGGTCACCATGAACGGATGGCGGGAGGGGGACTCTTTGGTCACGTCCTCGAAAACCGACCATGCATTGTGTCTATCCGGATTATTTTCGAAAGTGTTGAGATCAACAGCTTGGGTGACATTGGAGGCCGTGAATACCCCAAAATCTTCGGAAAGCACTGTACGGTCCTCATCCATCAGCCAAACAAAATAAGCGGTGCTGGTACCATGGTTTGCGTCTTCTACCGGCCAGTAAATTTCGTCGGCAAACAAAACGGTTTCCAGGTCGGCCGCCAAAATGGATTGGTGAATCCCACGTCCGTTCGACAACACGCGGGTGCGGTTGGCATTTTCGAGCGCACTGGTCACGGTGGGCACGAGAATCGCGGCCAATAACGCGATAATCGCGATGACCACCAGCATTTCAATCAGCGTAAAACCGCTGTTCATTTTTGTCTTCTTTTTCATTGCAGTCTCCATATGAGGTTGAATCTCTCCCACCGTTTGGATTGGGATGTTTGATGAGCGTGGACTTTATCCTAGTCCACTTGCGTTCGGGAAGTCAATACTGTTTCTTCCTTTCCGCAAGCTTTTTCTCTTTATATTCTACACCAGAACCCTCACTTTGTAAAATGCCAATGCATACCGCTGATTTTGATTATCATTTACCCGAACATTTGATCGCGCAACATCCCGCGGACCGTAGAGACGCGGCCCGCATGCTGTGCATGGACCGGGTCACGGGCGCCACCGAACATCGCGGCATCCGGGATCTGCCCGGTCTGTTGCGGGCCGGAGACGCGCTGGTGCTCAACAACACTCGGGTGATTCCCGCCCGCACCCACGGCCACAAACCCAGCGGCGGCAAGGTGGAATGCCTCTTCGTGGAACCCGTCGAGGGCGTCGACGACGAATGGCTGGTGATGATGAAGAGCAGCCGTCGCCCGAAAGTGGGTTCCAAGGTGTTCCTGCCCGCCGACCTGGTGCTGGAAATTCTGGAAAACCGCCGCGACGGACTCAACCGCGTGCGCACCCTCGGCCCGGAACCGGTGCTGAACACCCTCCGGGAAATCGGCGAACCGCCCCTGCCCCCGTACATTCACCGCGAACATCT
>PXAS01000495.1 GCA_003565815.1 PVC group bacterium | reverse complement strand
TCATTGCAGCCCAGCAGATTGTGCGGATTCAAAGCAAAGAGTTCACGGATTCAGGTTATGACCGTTGCTTGAGCCAGATCTGCAGGATCGATATGTCCACGGGGTTGACCCCGCTGATTCTCCCCAAACCGGAATTCGCGCACCACATGCGCCTGCCCCGCATTGGCGAACACCACGGTCTGTTTCACCTCCTCCGGCGCAGAACCCTCCGGCCACGCAAAGCGGGCCAGATTTTCCGCACCACCAAATCCTCCGCCGCCACCGACGCCGTCCCCTCCGGAATCGTGAAGCCGTGCCGGAACCATTGCCCTGTCCATCCATGTCCCAGCGGCTCGCGAATCTCGAAGGCGGAAAACACCCTCCCGGCGTCCCCCTCCGCGCGCGCAAGAGACATCATCACGCTCCCCACAAGCGACAACCGACACACCAGACAAGATTTCAACACCAGATAAGATTTCAACGTCATCCCTTTCCCTTACGCCCGCCCCACCCTCGACTCAAGCCTCAATCTGAAAATGGAAATGCTGCTACAAAGAGGGATGTTTTGAATCCATCGAAGGATGATGATACCCCGAAAGACGTTCGAAAGCGAATGGGGTTGCCCCGAGGGCCTTGTTCGCATAAGGGGCACGCATGACCAATGATCCCAAGAGCAACGACATTTTTCTTCGCGCCTGCAAAGGCGAATCCGTTTCCCGTCCGCCCGTATGGATGATGCGTCAGGCGGGACGATATATGCCCGAATACCGTGCGCTGCGGGCTCAATACGGCATTCTGGACATGATCAAAAACCCCGAATTGGCCGCCGAGGTGACGCTGCAGCCCATCCACGCCTTTCCTCTGGACGCGGCCATTATTTTCGCGGACATTCTCACGTTGCTGGAACCCATGGGATTGCAGTTGGAATTCATCTCCGGCAAGGGGCCGGTTTTCCACAATCCGATTCGGGAGACGTCCGATGTCACCGCCCTCAAATCCATCGACGCGCGACGGGATTTGGGCTTCACCCTGGAGGCCATTCGGTTGACCCGCGAACGCCTGGCTGGGAAAGTCCCTTTGATCGGCTTTTCCGGGGCGCCGTATACCTTGGCCTGCTATGCCATCGAAGGGGGCGGCAGCAAGGATTTCGATCAGGTCCGCGCATGGATGTATGCCCATCCCAATGCCTGGGCTTCTCTCATGGACAAGC
This sequence comes from PVC group bacterium, assembly GCA_003565815.1. Lineage (GTDB taxonomy): Bacteria > Verrucomicrobiota > Kiritimatiellia > SS1-B-03-39 > UBA6053 > PXAS01. The sequence goes on along the minus strand of PXAS01000495.1, from coordinate 23,032 downwards.
TCACCGATGCCGTGACCGTCTATTTGCTGGGCCAAATTGAATCCGGCGCCCAGGCGGTGCAACTGTTCGACAGTTGGGCGGGCAGCATGTCCCAAGCGGATTATCGCCGTCACGCGGCCCCGTGGACACGCAGAATTTTCGAGACCCTGGCCCGCGAGGCGCCGGGGATCCCCCGCATTCATTTTTCCGCCAACGGCGGACATCTTCTCGAAGCGGTCGCGGAAATGCCCGTCGATGTGCTGAGCCTGGACTGGCGGGTGGATGCAAAAGCGGCCATTGACAAATTGGGGGCGCACCGCGTGTATCAGGGCAATCTCGATCCGGCCCGCCTGTTGGCGTCCGACGCGGCCGTGATCGAAGGCGTTCGCGAAGTGAAACAAGCCTTCGCCGGCGCCAAAGCCCATATATTCAATTTGGGGCACGGCATCATCAAAACCACGCCCACGGACCGGGTGCGTTTGCTGATCGAAGAAGCGCGGAAACCTATCGAATAAAGCGGTCGAAGGCCTGCTGCACCTCGGCCACGGATTCAAATCCGTACACCTCCCGGAGCGCGACCATGGGGGCTTTTCCCTCCACGGTAATCGCTTGCAAAAAGCGGACGAAATCCCGGTGTTCTTTTTCCTGCATCAACAGGCCCACCACTTGTTGACTGGTGCGGTAATAGCGGGTGACGTCCTCCCGGTTCGCGGGATAGGTCCGCATGCTGAAGAGGGTTTCGAGTTCATAGCCATTGCGCAACCGCCCCATCGCCCGCCAGGGATTGGCCCGTTGCCCTTTAAAGGACTGGTAGCCGATATGTCCGTACCATTCCGCCAGCCCCTCGTTGAGCCAAAGCGGGGGCTGATGCCGAAAAAAGCGGTTTAACACCAGGTGGCTCATTTCATGGGCCATAATGTGCGCATTCGTCTCCATGTTGCCGAAATCCTGAATGTACATCATGCGACCGCTGACGAATGCCGCCGACCAAGCGCTGGCGTGATTGGAACGCCGGAGAAAGTCCTGCCACTCCTCCCGGTTTCGGAAAATGACAATGTGGGATTTCTCGCGGTAACGGTCCTCGTAACCGGGCAGATCCGAGGCAATGAACTGATATTGGAAATCCGCCATTCGCGCCGCCTGCCGGGCAAAGCCGAGTTGCTGAAAATGAATCACAAAGTATTTGCTTTCCGCGTGCCGCCAGGGCCGGGGCATGGACAGGGCCGCCTCCCGAACGTTTGCCGGCATGAACGCCGGCCAGTGGTCCCCCTCTTCCAGTTCCCGCCAAGTGACTTCGCGCCGACCGGTTGGCCTGGTGATTTCCTCCTCCGGCATCAGCCCCACTTGGGCTTCTTTTTCCGCCGCCAGCCGCAGCACCTCGGTGCGGTCGTCGGGAGACAACTGATGCAACGGCATCGAAACCTCCCGGCCATCCGGGGACCGAAACGAGACGAAACCGTTCTCGTATTTCACGAAGTTCGCCTCGGCCGACTGCCCCGTGACCGTCGTCCAAGTACGCAATGTGGGCAATTCCTCGGATCGGCTCCGAGCGGCGAACAGCATGAGCGATACAAACAAGGGCACGATGAATGAATTGGAATATTTTGCGTTCATGGGTGTTGTCTCTCCTTCTGGATGAATTCAGATAACCCCATCTTTTTCACAGAGTCCAGATATTTTTTCTCGCCAAACCAAAATGTCTCGCTAAATTCATCAGAATGAAACTTTCGCTTTTCGGATTTGTTTATTGTGTTTCCCGTGCACTCACCGGCTTTTTCCTGTTCTGCTTCGCCATGGGGATCCCCAACGCGCCGGCACAAATCAACATTGTCCTGCCCGCGGATGTCGCCATCGAGCCGGACGAAGAACTTGCGATTGACTCGCCTGACCATGCCAGTCATGGCCAAGCGTTCAAAAAGACACAAGACACGCTGGCCTTTCTCACGGGAGACCTTCTGGCGGGAAACGTCCTCGGAATTGACATCACCAAAGGCATCCATTTCCGCCATCCCGACGTCGAAGACCCCATACTTTTTTCATTGAAGAACCTGCATGAAATCACTTTTACCCATAGACAGGCGACCGAGACCCAAACGACTCTGATGATGGCGCAATTGACCAACGGAGACCGGATTTCAGGCAAGATACTCCGGATGGACTCCGACCAGTTGATTTTCAAGACCCGCTATGCCGGAGAAGTCGCCATTCTGCGTTCCGCATTGCATCAACTCGTCCCCGTTTCCGCCGGGCACCTGATTTACTCGGGTCCGGGGGATCGCGCCGATTGGGTGTTCCAACAAACCGGCCTGCCCAACAATTGGATGTTTGCGGACGGGGTCATGCGATCCGCCGGTGCCCAAGGAAGCGCCGGCAAACAGTTGCCCGCCATGCCGGACAAGTTCAAGATCGACATGGAGGTCGCCTGGCGAGGCATGCCCTATATTCAAATTCACTTGATGTCCCAAGACGCCAGAAACCCGCACGCAAGCTCCTGGACCCTGATGATCCACGGTGACAATTTCCGCATGTACCGTCAGGGCGGCATGGGACACTTTGACATGGGCAACGCACAGGTCTCGGGATTCCAGGCCAAACAAAAGGCCAAGCTCTCCATACGCGTGGACAAAAGCGATAAACGGATCGTTCTCATGGTGGATGATGTCCTGGCGCATCAATGGCAGGATCCCAACGGATTTCAGACCGGCGGCGACAACCTCGTTTTCCAGGCGCAGCAAAGCATGCCCTATGCCCTTTCCAATTTAACCGTTTCGGTTTGGGATGGAAAAATGGCCCCGCCTTCCGCTTCCGCGGATTCTTCCGATTTGCTGGAACTGGTCAACGGAGACCGGATTTCAGGAAAATTGCTGCGCATCGATGGGCCGACCCTCAAATTCCACAACGATTTCACCGCGTTTGAATTGCCACTGGACCGGGTGGCTTCCATTCATTTCGACAAAACGCAACAAACCACGGCCCGGTTGCAAGAAAATGACATCGAAGCTCGAATTTTCGGCCGGGACCGGCTCACGTTGGCCCTGGTTTCCCTGACGCCCGAGAATTTGGAGGGCCATTCGGAAAACCTGGGAACCCTGCGGGTCCAAAGCCCGTATTTGGAACGCTTGGGATTCAATCTCTATGACGCCCGCAAAAAATCGTTGCGGGAGGTCGCTGATTTTTAAAAGCTTGGACACTCGGAAAACCGCGGGAGGGGTCCCGCCATGCAACGGTGCGCTGTCGGACTTGTCTGAATTGTCCGACTTGTCCGACAATCTCCCACGGGCCGCAATCTAAAAGAGTTCCGGCGGCGGTTCGGCGCCGAACAAGATGCCATGCAAGGTGTTTTTGACCCGCTCGACGCCCTCGCCGAGTTCCGCGATCATCGGAAACGGATCCAATCCGGTGGCCTCGCGAAAGGCGGCGAGGGAGGTTTCGGCGCCGGGGCCGTCCATTTTATTGGCCACGACGAGAAAGGGACGCTTTGCCAACTCGGGATTATAGAGCCGCAATTCATCCCGCAGTGATTCGAAATCCTCCAAGGGATCCCGTCCGTCCGTCCCGGCCATGTCCAACACAAACAACAGCAGGCGGGTGCGCTCGATGTGGCGCAGGAATTCGTGTCCGAGCCCAATGCCTTCATGCGCCCCTTCAATCAGTCCGGGAATGTCCGCCATTCTCGCCTTGCGAAAATCGGAGAATTCCAAGGTGCCGATCATTGGATTGCAGGTGGTGAAGGGATAGGCGGCGATTTTCGGATGCGCCTGGGTCAGTTGGGAAAGCAGGGTTGATTTTCCCGCGTTGGGGTAGCCGACCAACCCCACGTCGGCGATCAGCTTCAGTTCCAGCCAGAGCACTTTTTTCTCCCCTTCGGTTCCGGGGGTAAACTCGCGGGGCGCCTGATGAGAGGAGGTTTTGAAGTGGACATTGCCCAAACCGCCCTTCCCGCCCTTGGCCACCGTCAATTCCTCGCCGTCGGCCAAAATTTCGCCGATGACCGGGCCTTCCTTGTGGTCCAAGCGCACCACCGTGCCCCGGGGCACTTTCACGATGAGATCCGCGCCCCGTTTGCCGTGACACTGGTTGGTGCCCCCTTTTTCGCCGTGTTCCGCGCGCTGATGGGGCTGGTCATAGAGATCCAGCAACGAGTCCGTCTGCACGTCCCCCCTGAAAATCACGCTTCCGCCATGTCCGCCGTCCCCCCCGCTGGGTCCGCCATAGGGCACGAATTTTTCGCGACGAAAATAGGCGCCGCCGTCCCCGCCGTCGCCGGCGTTGACGTATAACTTGACTTGATCGCGAAAAAGAATGGGTTTCATGATGGAAACAAAAAACGCGGGCCACAGCGGCCCGCGTGAAGTTGACTGAAGCGCGTGGGAATCAGTTGTTGCCGACTTCGACGGGTTCGCGCACATTGATGCGGCGGCCATCGCGGTCGAAATACACTTCGCCGTCCTTGAGGGCGAAGAGGGTATAATCCCGGCCCTGTCCGACGTTGCGGCCCGCGTGCCAGCGGGTGCCGAGTTGGCGAATCAAAATATTGCCGGCGATGACTTTTTCGCCGCCGAAACGCTTCACGCCACGCCGTTGGGCGTTACTGTCGCGTCCGTTCTTACTGGTTCCCTGACCTTTTTTATGTGCCATGATGAAATCTCCTGATGGCCGGGCTTAGGCAAGCCCGGTGATTTTGACTTTGGTAAGCTCCTGGCGGTGTCCGACCCGGCGCTTGTAACCCTTGCGGCGTTTTTTCTTAAACGCAATCAGCTTGGGTCCACGAAAATGTTCCAGCACTTCCGCCTGGACGGCGGTGGAGCCTGCGGCTTCTCCCACGGACAAACCGGCATCGCCGGCCACCGCAAGGACTTTGTCGAAGGTGACGTTTCCGCCCACTTCGGCTTCCAGGCGTTCAATGGTCAGCACATCGCCTTCCGAGACTTTGTACTGTTTTCCGCCGGTTTCAATCACTGCATATGCGCTCATAATGATAATTCCTTCTAAATCGTTGCCGGGCAAAACCACCCGGAATGAGGGGACGGGTTATATGCTGGATTTCCACGATTTGTCAAGCCTATCCACGCGGAAAATTCTTCACAATCCAGCGAGCGTATCGGCAATGATTTCCACGCCCCGGGCGAATTGGGCCGGGTCCATGGCGGTATGGACGCGGATGCATTCATGTCGCTCGGGCGGATCCGTTTCCAGTCCGTAGAAAAAATAATGACCGGGGATCACCAACACCTTCCGGGCCTTGAGTCGCTGATACAATTCGGTGTCCGGGATGGGCATCCCCGGAAAGCGCAACCAATGGAACATGGAGCCTTCCGCCTCGTGCCGGGTCCAGGACACCCGCTCGCCGAGGGCGTCTTCCCAAAGTCGGCCCGCGCGGCGGGAGCGGGCTTCGTAAAAGGGGCGGATGATTTCCGCGCACAGACGGTCCATGCGTCCGTCGGCCAGCATCGGTCCGGCCAGGGCCTGTCCGATGTTGCCATTGGCCAATCCGGCCACCGCGTTGATTGAGGTCAGCATGCGGATCACGGGCCGATCGGCGACAATGATGCCCGTCCGGGTGCCGGGCAGCCCCAATTTGGAGAGGCTCATGGCGAGAATGATGTGAGGCGCCCAGACCGGGGTCACTTCCCGAAACAAAATCCCCGGAAACGGGGCGCCGTATGCATTGTCGATGATCAAGGGGACGCCGTGTTGGAGGGCCAAGTCGGACAAGGTTTGGATTTCCCCGTCCGTGAGCACGTTTCCGGTGGGATTGGTGGGACGGGAGACGGCGATGGCGGCAACGTCGGGGGTCATCCGAATGCGGTCCGGATCCATGCGGTATTTGAAGCGGTGGGGCCCGGTCTCTTCCATGCGCCCATGTACGGCCTGAAAAAAGTCCGCCCCGTGCCCCTGATCGGCATAGCCGATATATTCGGGAGACAAGGGGAGGAGAATTTTCTTTCCCTGGCCGGCCAGCAAATTGAAGAGATGGAAAAACGCGGTTTGGCTGCCGTTGGTCACGCAGAGATTTTCCGGGGTCACGCCCCACTTGTACCGGTCGTTCAGATAATCCGCCATGGTGGAAAGAAAGAGCGGGGAACCCTGCGCGGTATCGTATTTGCCCAGGATCGCGTCCAAATGCGCCGGTGTATCCGTCAACGCCCGCCATTGCGCACGGAACATGGCCTCCGCCTCCGGAATCGGGGAAGGATTTCCGCCGCCCAGCATGCAAAGATCGGGATCGCCGGACGCCAGGGCCTCCCCCAAATCCCGCATCAATTCCAAAATTCCCGAGGGATGGGCAAAAGTATCCCCATACTCGGACCAGGTCCAGGAGAAGGGTGCATTTTCGTGGGGCGATGAGGCGAAAACGTTCATCTCCCGATCATGACATTGCCATACCGACGGGTCAACCTTCGATTGTGGTGGAAGTGTTGGCGGGGCGCATCTCATAATTAGTGAAACTGTCGGATCGTCGTCGTCGAAGCTGTCCCCAGCTTCGATATCCAGATCTATGATAGGTTCTGCAACTGGGGACAGTTGCAGCTACGGCAAAAAAACACCAATTATGAGATGCGCCCGTGTTGGCGTGGCATTTCGAACGGGCTATCGCCGTCTTGCCTGGTCGAAAACGGTGCGGCGTTTGACTTCGGGTTGCGGGGGGACGGTTTCGGGGGCGGCTTGGGGTTTTTCGGGCTTGGGTTTTCGGAAACGGGGGCGTTTCGGCGCTTTGCCGGCGCGGAAATCCACGCTCGGACGCTGTCCGTCCAATCGGGTCCAGAGGGCCTCGGCCAGGAAGGCCAGCAAAGTGGCGAGGAGCAGGGCATTGCGGATCCCTCGCAACTCCACCCTTCTGGGCGCCTCCCAGATGGAGGCGAGATCGATGCGGTTGACGCCGCCGCTGACTTCGGACATTTGCCGCAAGGCCCTGGGCATGGCCGGATCAAAACGCCATTCCGCGCCGGTACCCGCGGTCAGCGGACCGAAAGGCATGGCGCGGTTCCCGACCTGCAACGCGCCCCGCAGCATGGGGGTTCCGGCCATGTCGAGTCGGGTTTGGAATGTGCCGGGCGCGATCCGTCGCCAAACATGCGTCCGGCCTTCCAGGTCAACCCCGGCGGCGGTCAGCAGGCGCGGGGGCGTCCGCGCGAAGGTATCCTCCCAGCTTTCGTCGTAGAGCAGTTCCACGTTGAGGGTTTCCCCCACCCGTTCGTGACGCAACGCCAGGCCGGGCGGTAGTTCCGGGCGCAGGATCCACCCGAAGACGGTGCGCACGAAATCGGCGTACTGCGGCCAGGCGCGCACGCTTTCGGAGTATTCTCCGCCGGTGGGAAAGGCAATGGCCGCCACGCGTCCGGTGCCGCGGGTCCAGTGGGCCACCAGCGGGGCCTCATATTCATCGGCGGACAAGAGCCCGGCGGTGGCTTCGGGCCGGAGGTAACTGAGATTGTAGCCGTCCACCTGCGCGGGCCAGTTGAGTTGGGCGGCGGCAAGCTCCTGCCAGCCCGCCGTCGCTTGGAGGGCCACGGGTTCGTCCAAAAAAGCGGAACGGCTCAGGGCCACGGTTTCCTGGGCGAAGATGGAGGGCAATGTGGCCGCGTCGTCATTGAACATGATGCGACCCTGCCCCCGGGCCGCGATTTCTTTGAGCAAATCCGCGTGCCGGTCGCGTTCGTTTCCGAGGGCGATGACGCTGAGGGTGGCATTGTCGGCCAACATGTCGTCCACGATGCGTTCATATCCCTGCGGACGTTCGGAATCGGAGGCGTCGCTGAACAAAATGATGTGTCGCTGCCCTTGCTCGGCTTTTTGCAGCTCTTCCCATCCGGCCTTGAGTCCCTCGTAAACGTAAATGCCCCCGCCATGGCTTTGGATGCGCCGGACCATACCGGTGATTTGTTCGCGGTTTTCGCCGAGGGTGGTCATGGGCACGATCACATGCGGGGAGGTGTCCACCGCGAAAACCGTCACCGCATCGCGATCCCCCAACAGTTCGATGGCCTGGGCGGCGCCTTCGTTGGCGAGGCCCATTTTGGTCATGCCCGGCGCCCCCGGCACCCCGGCGGCCATGCTGCCGGAGCGGTCCATGACGATGGCCATGGCCACGGAGAGTCTACGGTGCTCTTCCTTGAGTTCCATGGAGACGGGCAGCAGCTCGTCCACTGAAGACTGATAATATCCGCCTGCGCCGAAACTGAGTCGTCCGCCGATCATGGCAAGTCCCCCGCCCTGCTCGCGCACGTAAAACGGCAGGGCGTCGATGAACGGATTGGGCAAATCATAGGCGGGCACGTTGTGAATGACCACGGCGGCGGTTCCGGTGAGATGTCCGGGGCGCAGGCGGGCGGGGTCCGTGACCAGTTCCACCTCCACGCCCTGGGCGCGCAACACCGGCACCATGGGGTCGTCCGCATAGGCGGTCACCAGCAGCAAACGCCGTCCGCCACGGGCTTCGACCCACCGGGTCTGACGGTTGTTGCCCGCCCAGGCGTCGGTTTCGGGGAGAATGCGCACCTCGTATTCCACCGCGCCCGGACGAGGCAGCACTTCGGACCAACGCACCGCGGCCCGCCCCCGGCGCACGGCGGCCACGCCGCCGCCCACCCGCTGACCGTCCCGCCACAGTTCGACGGGCACATCGGCGTCGGCATTCCCGAAAACGCGCGCTTCCAGAATAAAAGCCTCTCCGGGACGCACCGGATTCGGGGCACGCAGCTCGTCCACCCGGAAATCGGTGACATCGACGGGGGCGATCAGCCGCAGGTCCATGGGGACGTTTTCGCGGTTCAGACGGAGGGCCGCATCCTCCAGCGGCTCGGTGGAAAAGCCGTCTGTGACCATCAACAAACGCGAATGCCGTCCGGGATCGAGCCGGGAAAGGGTATATTGCAGGGCGCCGCCGATGTGGGTGGCGTCCATGCGCCCGCTGAGGATGGCCTCGGAAATGGTTTCCCGCACAATCACGTCTTCGGCGAAGTCGACGAAAAAGAGGCGGTCGTGTCGTCCCCGGGACTGTTCCAAAAGGGATTCCATTTCCGGCAGGCGCGGTTCGATCCACTCCGCGGCCGAGCTGGAGCGGTCCACCAACATCCACACGTCCAGCCCCCGGCTTTGGCGGGGCAGGTGCGGATTGGCCCAGGCGAGCATCAACAAGAGGCCGGTGAGGATGCGGAGCGGCTTCCAAAGTTCCGCCCGGGGCAACATCCAGGCGGCCACGCCCCAGAGGGGAACCATCAAAAAAGCTTCGGGATGGGAGAACTGGATCATTTTCGCCTCATTTCTGCCTCAGGAGCATGAAGACTTCGGCCATGGGCAGGCCGACCACATTGGTGTAACTGCCGTGAATGGTGTTGACCATGTGGGCGGCGCCGGACTGGATGCCGTAGGCGCCCGCCTTGTCCATGGGTTCGCCACTGGCGATGTAAGCTTCGATTTCGGCGTCGTCCAAGTTCCGAAAGCCCACCTTGGTGGAACAGCAATCCGAACGCACGCCGTCGCGGGAGGCCAGGGCGAAACCGGTGATGACTTCGTGTTCCCGGCCCGAAAGGGCCCGCAACATGCGGGCGGCTTCAAGCACGTCGGCAGGTTTGCCCAAAAACGCGCCGTCGAGCACCACGGCGGTATCGGCGGCCAAGACCACCGCGTCGGGATGCAGGGCCGCCACCGCCGCCGCCTTTTCACGGGCCAGACGCACCACCGCGTCGGCGGGGTTCTCGTCCGGCAGCAGACGTTCGTCCACCTCCGGCGGGCACACGGAGAATTCAAAGCCCGCGTCGGCCAACAATTGACGGCGGCGGGGAGAGGAACTGGCGAGAATCAAGTGCATCAGAACGGCGTCAGGTCAATGTCGTCCTTCAAATCCAGCACGGTTTGCGCCATCAATTCGATGCAGGCCTCCACATCGCGCAAATCCACGACTTCGCAGGGACTGTGCATATAGCGGTTGGGAATGCCCAGCAGGGCCGTGGCCATGCCGCTTCGACTGAGTTGCATGGCGTTGGCGTCGGTGCCCGTGCCCCGTCCCTCGGCATTGATTTGCAGGGGAATGTTGTGCTTTTTGGCCGTGGCCACGATCAGATCAAACACGCGGTGATGGGTGTTGGCGCCCCGGGTCAGCACCGGTCCTTTGCCCAGCTCGCATTCATTCACGCCGCGGATGGCGTCGCCGAGTCCGGGATGATCTCCGGCAAAAGTGACGTCCACGGCAATGCCCAGATGGGCGTCGATGCCGAAGGCGGAAGTGGTGGCTCCGCGCAAACCGATTTCCTCTTGGACGGTTGCCACGCTGTAGAGGGTGGCCGCGGCCTTGTTTTGGGCCTGTTTGTTCGCTTTGGCCACCCGACGGGCCGCTTCCAGCACCGTGAAGGCGCCCACGCGGTTGTCCATGCCCCGGGCCACGGCGATTTCTCCGGCCAGGCGGCCATAGCCCTGATCCACCACCAGGGGGTCGCCCACCGAAACCAGTTTTTCCGCCTCTTTCCGGTCCTTGACGCCAATGTCCACCCACATGTCCTTGAGCTGCACCACGTTTTTCCGATCTTCCGGGGACATCAAATGAATGGGCTTCTTGCCGATCACGCCCGGGACGATTTCCTTTTTGCCGCGAATCCGCACGCGCTGCCCCTGGGCGATCTGGGGATCCCATCCTCCGATGGGGGCGATCCAGCAGTAGCCTTTTTTGTCAATGTGGGTAATCAAAAAGCCAATCTCGTCGCAGTGTCCGGCAAACATCACCCGCAAATCGCCGGTGCCATTGACCTTGGCAATGGTGTTGCCGTGCCGGTCGCGGGTGACCTCATCGGCAAAGGCTTGGGCTTCCTCGCGGAAAATATTGGCGGCAGGGCCTTCGTAGCCCGAGGGACTGATGCTTTCGATGAGACGTTTGAGAACGGCTTCGGTGTTTTTCTTCATATAGACTCCAATGGGACCCGGGGTCCGGTTTTCGGTTGCGTTTCAGGAATACCTCCTATAAAGGGGCAACTCACGAATAAATCAAGCGTAACTTGCATGGAACCAACAATCCTCAACCGAGACCAACACATCGTCAGCCGCAAAGACATCAGCCCCGCAGCGCTCAAAGTGCTGTATCGACTGCATGAACGCGGCTTCAAAGCCTACCTGGCCGGAGGTTGCGTACGCGATCTCATGCTGGGCCGCCACCCCAAGGATTTTGACGTGGTGACCGACGCCACGCCCCCGGAGGTCAAGCGTTGCTTCAACCACTGCCGCCTCATCGGGCGTCGTTTCCGCCTCGCGCACGTCATTTTCGGGCAGGAAATCATCGAAGTGGCCACCTTCCGCGCCGCCAGCATCGCCGACGATCCCCCCGAAGAGGATGACGATGATACAGCCGACGGGCCCGATTCGGACGAGCAGAACGATCCGTCGGATTCCTCCGACGCCCCCGAACCCGAGCGCGGCTCCCGCCGTCAACGCGGCATCGACCATGACAGCCTCGTCCACCGGGAAACCGGCGTCGTGTTGCGGGACAATGTATTCGGCACCCCGGAAGAAGACGCTTTCCGGCGGGATTTCACCATCAACGCCCTCTTTTACAACATCGCCGATTTCTCCATCATCGATTACGTGGGGGGGCTCAAGGATCTCGAAAAGAAAACCGTGCATGCCATCGGCGACCCCGACCAGCGGTATCAGGAGGATCCCGTCCGCATGATCCGGGCCCTGCGTTTCGCCTCCACCCTGGGACTCGACATCGAGCACAACACCTACGAGGCGATCCTGCGCCAGCGCGAACAGCTCAGCCACGCCAGCCACGCCCGCATGTACGAGGAAATCCTCAAGTTCTTTTACAGCGGCGGCATGAACGCCGCCTTCGACCAATGGTGCGAAACCGGCTTGCTGGACGTGATGTTCCCCGGATTCGCCCATTGGGTGCGCGAGCAGGCGAGCGCAAGCGACATCGAATGGCTCCGCAAAGCCCTCAAGCAGATGGACAAATGGCGGAAAGGCAACGTCAAGGCCTCCCAGGAACTCCTTTACGCCCTGTATCTCGCGCCCTACATCCGCTCCATCGACGCCGGCATCCGCACGGACAATCCCGAACTTCCCCCCCGCGAAACCCTGGTGCAGGCCGTGCAGCAGGTTCAGGGAGAACTGGCCGGACGCATCCTCATTCCCCGGCGCATCAGCTACAGCATCTTTGACATCCTCAAAGCCCAGGAACGTTTTTCCGACCGGCGCAGCGCCCAGCGGATCGAGCGTTTCGTGCAACGCCCCTATTTTCGGGACGCCCTGGTGTTCTACAAGCTGGACCTGCTCGCCAAAGGCGAAAGCCAGCCCGAACTCCTCGCCGCCTGGAGCAAAGACCTCGCCAAAGCGCCGCCGCCCCGCCAAAACCGCCGCACCGCGCAACGGCGTCCCCGCCGCCAACGCCGCCGGCGTAATTAAAGTCTTCCGGAGGAATTTTCAGGAAAACGTTTAAACGCCCGCCAAAAATTGGTTCAGATGCAAGGGCAGCCACAACAACAGTTGGGCGGTGAGGACGGTTTGGTACACCGAGGGATGGCGTATCCCCATTAAAGCGGGAAGCCTGACAAAGCCCATGCAGCCTAGCACCAGGAAGGGGGTCAGGGCTCGGGCGGGTTCCTCGAAAAAGTATGGGGCCGACAGGGCGGCAGGCAAGGAGAACAGCAACGCCCACCAGCCCAATCCCCTCCGGGTGGCGCCAAAGAACAAGACCGCGGCCAAACCGCCCAAGAAAATACAAGAGGCATACAGAAGCGGGCCGTCGATGCCCGCGCCCTCCGCCGGACGTGAAAAGGAGGTGGTGAACAGGCCCGCAACCCAGGCCGCGTCCCAGAGAAGCATGACCACCAGCCCCAGGGCCAGCCCCACCCCCTGCCCCACGAGCACGCGGTGCAAGCGGGCCCGGAAGATTTCAAATACGCCGATGGAAATGCCCAGCATCGGGAAAAACCACACCGGATGCAGCCAGACCCCCAGTCCCAGCAAAACCCCACCGCGCAACCAAGAGCGGTGATCCTCCTCCAAAACCACTGCGGAAAGCCCCATGAGCATCAGCCAGATGGCCATGGAGCCGCTGCCGGCGGAAAACAGGATCGTCCCGAAACCGGGCAGACTGACAAACAGGATCAGGGCCGCGAGCGCGAACTTCACGCCCATTTGCCGCGAGAGCAGTCGCACCATCATGCCCATGCCCAACACAAAACCCGCGCCGGAAAAAATGCGGTTCCAAATGCCGGGGGAGAATGCCGTGGTGTCCACCCAACTCTCCAGGGTCGCGTAGAGGGGATGGGCGGTTTCGGCGGCGAACAAGGCGGCCTCCACTTCGGTCACCGGCTCGCCGGCCCGAAAGGTTTGCAGACCGTTCGTCCAAGCCAGCCAGGCCAGGGTTCCGGCCAGGACCACGGTCAGGGTAATGTGCCAGGGGTTGTCCGGCAGCGGATGCGCCGGGGGTGCGAGGGGGGAGGTCACGAATTTCCCGACCAAGGGAAACGCCAGCAGCCATCGGGTCAGCATGACCGCACTCAGGGGCCAGGCGACAAAATACAGGAGTCCCAATGCCGTTTCCGGTGGCAGCAAGAGGAAGCAAAGCAGTCCGCCGAAATACGGAAAATGTCGAAAACCGCGTTTCGGATTCTGGGGAGGACCGTTGGCCAACTCAAAAACACCCAGCAACGGCAGAACCACCCACAGGGAGGGCGATTCGAAGAGCGACAGCAAGGCCCGCCCCAATTCGGAATACGTTTCCGCGTTGGCGTACCGCACCAACTCAGGAGGCAGGTTTCCGGCAACCCATGCATAGACGAGCCCCCCGATCATGGCCAAAAGTCCGATGAAAAAAACCTTGCGGCCATGATCCTCGTGAAACATCGCCAGAGTGAAAAGCCCGAGGACCCCCAGGGGCGCCAGCCCGGGAACCAGCAAGACCATGCCGGCCCATAAAAGCCCGGAAAGCAACGCACTGTAGGGATCCCCGCGCACCAGGCGAAGGCCCAGCCCGGTCATGCCCAACACCACGCCCCACAGCAAGATGGGGTCCCCGGTGACCTCCGGGAGTCCCCCGCTCCCGCGCGCGGCAAAAACCATCAGCAGGGCCGCCAGGGGAATCAATGCATGCATGCGGTGAATGTAAAGCGACCATAAGATCATCGCCACCCCCATCGCCGCGCGGGAAGCCCATGGCGCGTCGGCGATCAGGATCAAAACGAGGGCCACGGCAACGGAAAACCATGACAGAAGGAGATAAGGGGTGAATTTGAGATTTTTCAAGACGTTCATATGCCTACCCTATGCCTGATTCCGTCCACTTCATCAATCGGAATATGCAAAAGCATGGAACTATCTGAGACATCGCCCCCCATTCTCAAGGCTTGTTGCATGGGTACTGCCGAACGAGTTCGGAAACACCATCAAACTGAAACACTTCAAAAAACCGTTCACTTGAGGCCAACCCCACCCCCCAGAGGGTGATGAGCGCGGCTTGGAGCAAGTAACCGGTTTCTTTCATGAAGATGAACTCATCGGGTTTGCCCCCGGGATCTCCGACGGGGCTTTGACCACGGTGCCGTAGACAATCACTTCCGCCGCGCCTTCGGAGACCTGTGTCGAGCAGACTTTATACCCCACGATGGCATCGCCTCCCATGCGCAGGGCTTTGTCCCGCAATTTGTGGTTCGCCCGCTCCAGGGCCTCGTCGATCATTTGCGCGTACACTTTCAGTTCGCCCCCGACGGTCCAGTTTTTGACATTGGCGGAAAGGTCCCCGACCAAGGATTTGCTCATCACCACCGTGGCCGTGACCAAGCCCAGGATTTTTTGCTCGGGATTGACAGATTCCGTGGTCGTCACGATCATGGTTCATCCCCCCGAACCCCGGAGTTGCTCTCCGGGGACAGCCCCAAGCGTTTCGCCTTTCTCCCGGAACCAGGGAGTTTGCCGGGCGTTTTTTCCTCCCCTTGCCCGGAGCCTTGCAAATCCCCCCTTGGCCTTCCGCGAGCTTTCAGGGCCTTGGTTTTTTTTCTTCCCAACCATTTGAAAGGCAGCAACAGGATGAGCACCAACAAGGTGAGCGCGAGGACACGGGAAATCAAAGGAGCCATCTCCAGCAAGGGATGCACAAACCCGTAAATCGCCTGGCCAAAAGGCATCCGGTGAAACCATTCCGTTGTGGACAAATTGCGCGCGTCCATGCAAATTTCCAGGGGAAACCCCTGTTCATAGAGGCGAAGCGCCCGCCACGCTTGATTTTTCTGCGCCTGACCGCTGTCCCGACCGACATAGGCAAACCACAGTTCCACGCCCTCTTTCCCGTGGGTTTCCAGAATTCGCAGCAGGTTCTCGTTTTCCGCGATCATCCCCGCGAATTCATCGGGCGTCATGCCATGCGCCTGCGCCAATTGAAACGCGCGCACCACCACACCCGCTTCACGGGAGCGTCCCAATCGGGCCAATCCGGAGATGCCCAGCTCCTCGGCCATGCGACCCGCCAATAGGGGATTTTCCTCGGCAATGCCCGACAAGAGACGGGTGGCCCGTGGTTCCAAAAAAATGCCGGTCAATTTGTCCGGGGACAGCCCGTATTCGTTCAGATGCCGAAAAAGAGGCGTGTGAAGGGCCACGGCCTCAAAAAAAGCGGCGGTGCCCACGTAAGAGAAATCAAAATCGCTTTGAATGCAAACCAACAGGCCTCGCCGCGCCGCATCGGAGGCGGTGGGGGACAAATGCCGGTGAAACAATCGAAGATAAGTCCGCCAATCTTCGTTCTCCCGAATCAGGGAGGCCAACAAGGGCGTGCCCAAGGTGGAATTCGCATCCAGCAACTCCCTTCCATGGGTCTCGAACAATTCAAAAACCCGCAGGCCGAATTCATCGCTGAGCCGTCTCAGATCGCTCCGATCACGTGACAAAGCCATCATATGGACCAGCACGTCGATGTCCGGCGCCTGCCGGATCATGGGGCCAAAGGTTTTGACCAATTCCGTGCTGTATTCGGCAAGCGTGCCGACGCTCCATCCCGCCTCCGCTTTGCGCAGGGCAAAATCGTGGAAAGCCGGATTTTCCAACAACAAGGCCGACTCCAACAGACTTTGCACCAAATGGGTGGCCTGCCGGCTCCAGGTGGTCAGTTGTTCCCGCACCCCGCTTTCCACCAGTTCCCGGGCGCTTTGCCCTTCAGGATCCCCGCGCCAAAAGGTTTCCGGACGCAGTTCATGCTTCAGTTCCGCAATAAATTCCTCTCGGACAAGGTTTTCTATTTCAGACCTGGCCCGATTCAGGTCATGTGCGCCGGACCCGAGAATCAAGGCCCAACCGACAGGGCCCAACCATTTCGCGACAAATTTTCCGGCAAGTTTGCCCCCGACCTTTTTCGTCACTTTTCCTGTGATTTTGACGGAAATTTTCCGGGCCACTTTCGCCAGGACGGCGGCCAATACCAAAGGAATGCCCATCAGCGCCAGCGGACTGGGTCCCCCGGGCTCCGCGTCGGCATCCAACTCTGCCTCCAGGGGAATGCGAACGAAGGCATTCGGCCAATACTCGAATTCGGCGGACAAGACCTGATCAATCTCCGCGGCGATTTCCTGTTGGGACGCCTCGAAGAGGCGGTTCAGCTCTTCCTCCAGGCTTTTGCGAACCGCATCCAGATATGCGTCTTTTTCGGGAGAGACGGACTTGTGGAGCAGCCGCATGTAGTCCCCGACGATTTTCCCGATCGGCTGCTCATCCACGGGAGACCGGTACATCGCCTGGAACACATCCAGATTGGAATAGGTGTCCGGCAGGTCGGTTTCTTCGATGGTTTTCATGGCCGAGGCCATGAACGTGCGATGCAGGTCCATCATTTTCTCGGATCTCAGATGGGCATCCAGCCCGCGCATGATTTCCAGTACGCCGCGGTCCACCAAAGCGGGAATCTGGTTTAAATTTCCTCGCACTTCGATTTTCCGCCGCTCCAACTCATGCAAAACATCCACTTTGACCGATGAATCGGCCCGTGCGGGCACATGAAAACCGAGCAGAGCCACAACCAGGAGGACGGCGAATCCTCGAAGGGGCTTCATCAGGTTCGAGGCCAAAAAGGGTTGCTTACACATGGGGTTACAAACGTTCCAATTCCCGCAACAAACGTTCGGTGCGGGAAGGTCTGGGCGTGGGCGTTGGCGTGGGCGTTGGCGCGGGCGTGGCGGCATCAGGAACTTCGTCGGGAACGGGCACCGGTTCCGGCGGGGGTTCTGGACGTGGCGTGGGCGTGGGACGCGGAGGAATGCCTTCTCCGCTCAGAAGCCCGCCCAAACCTTCCAAGACCCTTTGCGCGCGGTCGTCCCGGATCACCCCGCTTTCGGTGACCCCGCCGACAATCATGCCCGTGATCACCCGCCGCTGAACGTCGATGTCGGGATCTCCGAGGGTGCCGCCGACTTGTACGAAGGGGGGCAACTCCACCATTTCCTCCCGCACCCGGTCAGAACGGTATAAACGCGCCCGCTGGGCGATGTTGGTGTTGAGGCCCATGACGACGGGGATATTACGAATGCGGGAGGCATCCAGATCTTCCGCCAAGGTGACCCCGCCCGCGGCCCGGATGCGGAATGAATCGTTGACGACGCGGAATTCGGTCAATTCCAGGTTTCCGTCACCGATGTTCATGGCCGCTTTCAATTCGTGAATCGGCGGATGCAACAAATCGCCGGGCGGAATGGACAAAACCGGGGCTACGGCGCGAACGATGAACACCACCAGGTTTTTCGCGCGCCGCACCCCGGCGTTGTTCATGTGGTCCAGTTCCACCCAATCGAGGGCCGCCTCGGTAAGCCGTGCATTCAAATTGCCTTTCAAATTTTGCCGCAGGGAGGCTCCGGTGATCCCCTGCCCTGCCAGCTTCGCTTCGGCCTCGAAAATCCCGCGGAACCTGCCGGCAAGCGGGGGCGCCAGCGTGGCCAGCAGCGTCTCCAAATCCAGGGGGTTCACCTTGGCTTCCCAGGCATATTCGAAACCTGTTACCCCGAGATCCACATGCCCGGCGAGGAAGATCGGGGTGTCGTTCAACTCGAGGCTGAACGGACGGAGATCCACGCGCCGGTCCGTGGCCACGACATAGATCTGTACGGATTCGCCCATGATCTCCTCCACATAGAGTTTGCCGACGTTCAAGGAGAACCGCGCCTCTTCAAATGGCAACTGAACGGCTTCGGGTTCCATTTCCGGTCCCGTGGCCGGAGGCGGGGGCGGGGTCCGGACATCGGGTTCGCGCGCATGGGGAGAAGGGGCGGCAAACATTCGCACCCAAGGGGTCACGTCCAAGCTCTCCGCGCGCGCGTCCAGCTTCACATTCATGGCGTCGGCATTGGCCCAGCGGGCATGCCCTGCAAATTGGAGGCTGTTTTTGGCACGTTGGGTTTCTCTCCAGGAGAACACCAATTCCCGGATCACCGCCTCGGTCCCGGCCACGCCCCATTCCCCGCGTATCGCTAGGGTTTCCGGGGCGGTGTCCGCCGGAGTATGTTCGCCGCGCACGAGAAAATCCGAGACCGTCAATTCCATGGGGAGCGTCCAGGTCCCGTCATCCCCCAATGTGCCGTTGACACTGCCGCGCGCGATTCCCGAGACCCATTGCACTCCATCGAGGTCCATCCAATCCGCGATTTCCGGCAAGTGCAGTTCCTCCAACTGAACCCGCAAGGGGCCGGGCTTTTGCGTTTGCAAATTGTAACCGGCGGTTGAGGAGACCCTCGCGACCTGCCGGGCCGCGCGTTGGACGGAGATCGAACTTTCGGACACCTGAATGTCCTCCGCGTCGATCCGGGCCGCGGCTTGCATTCTCGCGCCAAGATCATCCAGGGAGAATTCCCCCACCCTGCCGGCCAGGCCGGATACCGCGAATTGCGCGTTCAGATCCATCGGGGTCTCCGCATCCGCCCGTTTCGCCTGCAAACGCCCCGTCAAACGTCCGCGGGTCAACGATAGGTCCTCCAATCCCGTGGGCAACAAGCGGACGAGCACCGCCAAATCGGCTTGCAACACGGGGGTGAAATCCAAAGCGCCGGTTTTCAAATCCGCGGTGCCGTCGGACTGGAGCGAAAGCACGGGCGCCCCATTTTGCTCCAGACGAAACAAGCCCCCTTCGAGCCCGAATTCTTGAAAATCCCGCAGACGGTAAGTCCCCTTGGCCTCCAGATTCAAGCCTTCCATGCGTTGTCCATTGACTTCCACGCCCAGGGCGTTCAGCAGCGTTTCGGTCTCCAGGCGGATCTCCCGCCCCTGTTCGGAGATGCGGACCCGCGTCGAACTTTGCAGAATCCCCGCGAGCACTTCCTCGCCCAAGAGGGCCCGCCAATCGGCCAGGTCAATGTGGGCCAGATGCAAATCCAAGTCCACGTCGTCAAACTCTGGCGGATCTCCGCCCCAGCGCAGTTGGGTGGGCGCCGACAAGCGCAGACGCACCAGTTCCAATTCCTCCGGGTCCCGCACCCAGCCGGAAAGCGCGCGAAGATCCACATGGGACGCCTCCAAATCGACGGAGACATCCTGTTCCAAATTGAAGAACACCACCGGACTGACGAACTCCGCATTGCGCACGCTCACATTCCGTCCCGTGAAAGTGCCCGTGGAATGCAACCGGTCGCCCGCGTCGGCAATCCGGAGCCGAAGATCCGCCGCCAGCATGCTGTCGCCAAAGGTCAAACCGGCGGCCGCTCCCGCCAAGTTGAGCACCTGGGCTCCGATTTCCTCGACTTGCAGGCGCAGGTCCGCGGAACCCGCCGCCGGGTCCACCGGACCCGCCAACCGAACAAGGCCCAGGGTGCGGGAATCGCTTCCCTGGAACACCATGCGGGCCGTTTGGATTTCCGTGGGGGTGACGGTGGCTTCAATCGTCAATTTGCTCACCTCGCCGGCTTCCGCAAACGCTCCTTGGGTTCGCAAAATTTCGAAAGTGGATTCCAGAGACAATTCGGAGGGCATCAAGGTGGAGGGCAGCCTGAATTGACTTTCCACTTGCCAGAGGCCTTCCAGCACATCGGCTTCGCCGAGCGCACCCTCCGCTTTCGTGAATGCGATTTTCGCACCCGCCCGCATGTCCGCAAGTTCGCCGGTTTGCAGATTTTTCAAAACAAAGGACATGTCGGTCAATTCGAGGGCCTCGTCCGGCGTCTCCATGCGGAATCGTCCGCCCTCAACGATGATTTCTCCAATGTTCAAATGCAGTTCCGTCTCCAAAGGTTCCTTTGGCTCCTTGGGTTTTGCGGGGGCATCAGGGTCCGGGCGGAGCGTGATGTCGGGTTCGGTCAAAGCCAAGCGGGAAATGTCCACGGTCCCTCTCAGAATATTGAAGAGATGATACCGGGCCTCAACATGGGCGATGTCGGCATCGAGACTGCCATCGTTTTTCCGGAAACGAACGCCGTCGAGTTCCAATCGGGAAAACGGACGCAACAGCATGCGTTCCGCGCTGATTTCCGCCTCTGCGGCCGCCGCCACCCGCGGAAGGACCACGCGTTGTAAAAACCATTCGCCGGTGATGCCAAACCAGCACAACAGCAACAGCACCGGCACAAGGGCCAAGGCCAACAGACAGCCGCGTTTCCGACGGGGTTTTGAGGAGGAGGGATCGGGAGCATTCATTCGGGAGCATTCATGGGGAGGGGGTTCCGGGGTCAAACGAGAGCCGAAGTCCCTGGCGACGCCAGAGAATCCAAACCAACGCAAAGTTGATATGCATGAGAAAGGCGAAATTCCATTCGATGATGTTTTCCACGTTGTGGGCCCTGAACAAGTTGGCCGCGGGAATATAGACAATCCCCATGATCAACATGCTCACCGTCATGAGTAAAAAAAGCGGAAGAATTTTGGTGCCGAAAAAGTCGGGCAACCGTTTGCGTTCCGCATTCAGGCGAACGGCCACGATCAGTTGCGCGATGCCGGTGCATCCGAAATACACGGTGGTGCCGAATCGGCGCAACAGGTCATAAATCCGCCCCTCCGTTCCCAAAAAGACCACATACAACACCAGGAATACGGCGCCCACAACCCCCAACACCCCCACCGCATTCGCTTGCAGGCGTGGCATCTGCCAATGAAGCAGCCAAACCCGACAAAGCACCCAAAAGCCGGCGAAAACGGTGGTCATGGGCAACATCACCATGCGGAATATATGGATGGCCGGATCCTGGCGGGCGGCGGCGCTGATCGAGGCACACCCCGAAAAAAAAGGAAAACAAACCGCGACCTGCTGCAAATGTGTGGAAACCAGATAACAAACGGCAATCACCCCGCAGGGCAGGAGAAAACAGGCATAAGCAATTGGGGAAATACGCATGGTCCTACTATGCGGCCAAACCGGAGAACCGTCAAGCTTCCGATTCACGCACATCGGACAAACTGCCGAAAGCCCGCAGGCGGGGAAACAGCCCGGCCCAGACCATGACCACCACCAGGGTGGCGACGCCGCCGCTGACCACCGAAATCACCGGGGTGAACCAGCGGGCCACCAGCCCCGACTCAAACCCGCCCAATTCGTTGCTGGAACCGATGAAAATCGAATTCACCGCCGAAACCCGCCCGCGCATTTCGTTGGGGGTAATCAAATTCACCAGGGTGTGCCGCACCACCACCGAGATGTTGTCAAACACCCCGGTAAGGAAAAGAAAGCCCCAACTCCACCAGAAATTCGTGCTGAATCCAAAGAAAATGGTGACCACGCCGAATCCGAAGACCCCCAACAGCATCGCCCGCCCGGCCTTGCGGATGGGTGGCAGGTGGGCCATCAAAACGCCCGTAAACAAAGCGCCCGCCGCCGGCGCCGCGAGCAACCAGCCGAGCATCCGCTCCGGCCGCATCCCCTCGGGGTGAGCGTCAATGATGTCCCGGGCGAAAACGGGCAGCAGGTACACGGCTCCGCCAAAGAGCACCGCGAACAAATCCAGTGAAACCGCGCCCAGGACCACCTTCCGCCGCCACACGAAATGAATGCCCTCCATCACCTGCGTCAACATGTTGCCCGGTTTTGCACGGGGGGCTTCGGGAATGGTCATGCGCAACAGGAACACAATGAAGATCCCGGAGGTGGACGCACAGAGGAGGTAGGGAAATTGTCCCCGCCAGCTCAGCAGGAAACCGCCGAGCGCGGGTCCGCACAAGGAGGTGAACTGGAAAAGGTTGGTCTGCCACTTGATGCCGTTTTCAAAGACGGGCCGGGGAAGCAACAGCGGCATGATCGCACTGCCCGAGGGCCCGCCGATACGGGCAAAGGTCGAGTCCAGGAACAGCAGGGAGAACATGATCCAGATCGAACCCTCGATCCAACTGAACCAAGCCAGCGCCAGGGAAGTCACCGTCGCCCCGCACATGCTGAAAATCATCACTTTGCGCCGGTCAAAGGTATCCGCGATCCATCCCGCCGGCAGGGTAAACAGGATCATGGGCAGCCCTTTGACCAAGGCCACCAGCCCCAACTGAAAGGGATCGTCGGTGCGGTTGTAAATTTCCCAGCCGATGGCAAGCCCCTGGGCGGCGGTTCCCATCAAAAACAAAAACCGCCCCATCAAAAAGAGGCGGAAGGAAGGAAATCGCCAGGCGGCGTAGGCATCATGAGCTTTCGGTTCCAAAGTCATCGAATCCGTTTACAAATTTGGAGGGGCTTTGGCAAGCTACGAACATCCGCACTTCATGCGATTGATCTGTAAATTGCGCCTGAAATCGACGGAACAAATCCAATCAGCTTGATCGGGCCTGCCCTAAATTTCCAAGCGCAATCGGCACAGGAGCACACCTCCCTACGGCTGATTTTTTGAGATTTAAAAAACAAACCTTCGCAAGGTATTCCATAAAAAACCGCCATAAACCCCCGCCAATCCCTTCAGGGACCCGCTGATGGACTGGGAGTTGTGAAATAAGAGATGAAAAAATAAAAATGGAGTTGATCCTGCGGATGCTTCGCCGGACTGCGGATCATCGTCGGAATCCCACTGGAAACGACAAATAATTCGCGGGACGGCATCGCCATTCGCAGAATTCCCTTCCCCCAAAAAAATCCGCAGGACGGCGAAGCATCCGCAGGGTAAAAAATCTTCGCATCTTTCTCCACTTT
>PXAS01000335.1 GCA_003565815.1 PVC group bacterium | reverse complement strand
TGAACTAAGCCGCTACGCGGCAGGGTGTTAGATGTGTTGGATTTGATTTTCATCTGAAAAGATCGGCAGGAGCAACGGAGGATGTCAATGTAGGGGTCTATGTCATACTACAACACCCCCCGCAACTCCTCGGGTCATACTGAGGGAAGCCGCTGTAATGAGCAAGTCAAAAACCTCACAAATCCCTCCCGGATACGCCGTCCAAACCTCGGGCGGCGCAACAAGAATCCGCTTTGAAAACACATCCGCCGCGTCAAAAAAACCCGGGCCTGGGAAAACGGCTCCCGGAAAACGGAAAATACACCCCTCAGCGCCCCCTTACTGGCTCGAAAACAGCGCGATCCCAAAACACAAAACGCACAAGACCAGCCTCACTCTGATCCCCCGGGCTTGTTCAACCAAAAGGTGCAGTCGAAAGCTCCGCTACGCGGAGCTTTCGCTACGACCTTTATTGTTCTGCTTAGTTTAAATCAACCCGCACTTTACGTGGTTTCGGAGTTCCACATTTACGTGGTTTCAGGAAGGCAGCTTTAGCGCCGACCTCTTTCTGCGATGCCTTTGTGTGTATTCTCTCGAAGGGGGCTCCGGGCCTGAAGGCTCCTCGCTGAAACCGCGTAAACGCCGGACTCCGAAAATTTCTTCACCTGATCTCACGTAAAAGACCTAGGCACTCAATCAGAATTAGGTCGTTGAGCGGACCTGTCTCAGAGACCAGTAGATTCATGCCCGTTTACGGAGGAGCTGAATCGCTTCCTGATCCTTGTCAACACTCTCGACATTCCACGGGAGATCGTACTTAACCCGCAGGGTCTCGGCAGACCAGTAATCATCCCCTGCACCTGACAGGCGGCTCATGCTTCTCAGTGGGCCAAGGGGTTAGCCCGCCAAGGGCGGCAGAGAATCCCGTGAATTTTAACATTCCAAGGCGAAATCTTGAATTTTCATGCGATTTAATCCTTTGGTGATCTGCGCGGACCTTCAGCCCGCGATACTATTTTTCGACAATCAACCCGGCCCGCAGACGGACATCGTCCGCCCTCAGCCGATGCGGCGATCGGCGCTCCTGTCCCCCTTCGCCCCGGCGAATGCGGAGATTCGCGCTCCCGTACACTCCGCCGCAATCGATTCCCCGAACCGCACCGAAACCCGCCCGTTCCGACCGTCGGAAAAGACTTCCGCCCCCTTTTTCCCATTAACTTTCCGTGTGGCCAAGCAACTGGAACGGGCCTATCAGGAATTGGTTTCGTTCGCGGTTTTCGCTTTACTTGAGGGCCGATGCGGCATCTTCATGTACACGCCGCCCGTCTCCAATTCCTCAAGCATCTGGTTCAGGCGTTTCTGTTTGGTTTCCTCACGCTTCGCGCCGGTGATCCACCAGAGGTAGTCGTTTTGCTGATAGGCGGGACGCGCCTGATACGCCTGCATGAGACTCAGGCGCTCCAAATCCTCCCGGACAAAATCAGGCATCGGGTAGCGTTTTCGTCTTGTTTTCGTGCTCATTCGTATACCTCAACCTTTTCATGCGCCACTCTTCAAGATCTTTTTCTATAAAAGGGATGCAGGTGATGGACAAGGACCCAAACCGCGGACCTGTACCTGGGTTGGCCATTGTACATGTTTCCGAATCCCGGAAGCCGTTTTCATGACGTTTCCGAGCGTCGGAACGCGCGCCTCCCCAGCTTGGCATCCACCGAGAATCGGTCCGCCCCGCTCCAAATCAAAAACAACGCCCCCATGAGCATGGAAAAATAAGTTTCTGCGTCCCAGCGATGAGAAACACCACCCCGATCATCACCCGAATGAGAATCACCGGCGGATGCCCGCAGGTGGAAAACAGACTTTTCCAATTTTTGCTCATGTTTATCTCCTGATTGGGTAGGTTTCTTAAAACAACAACTGATACTGGACGCGAACGAACTCGGTGTCAAGCCATCGTTCCTCGTCGTGTTGTTGCGACCAACCGGCTTCCACATGAATTTTTGACTGATGGCCTCGCTGATACATCTGCAATCCGCCCGCACCTCAAACCCGTCTGTAAAGCGCCGGTTCACATACGCGGTATCCAACCGAACATTTCCCGTCATTTCCGGCATGATCCGAAAGGTCAGATCCTCCCCGAACACATGCCCCCGGTCCGGAGATTGAATGAAAAAACGTCCGTTTTTCACACCCGCAACCCCGATCCCTTCAGCTTCCAGAATCGCCAACAGACGTTCCCGAAACTATTTTTTTGCGTGGATGCAAGAAACCACGAACCCGACACGCTCCCCCAAACCCACGATCACCGCAGAACGTAAAAACCGCTCAGGCGGATTTTCGGTGCTTCTTTGAGGTTGTAAACCTCATTTTTGAGAACATCTCGATCAATTTCAGGATGATCATTGACAAACGGGCACTTGGACATAGGGAATCCGCATCAGAAGTGTCCTCCCCCACCCGATTTGTCCATGCTCCTTTCCAAACGATGTTTATACGGCCTGCGGGCGACTTTGTATCTGGTGATCCAGCCGGAGGAGCGCGGGTTTGTGTCGATCAAGGAAATCGCGGAAAATCTGCGGGTTCCTTTTCATTTTTTGACCAAGGTGTTGCAGGATCTGACGCAGGCGGGGATGCTGTCGTCCTCGCGGGGGGTGTCCGGGGGCGTGAAACTGGCGCGGCCCGCCCGGGAACTGGATGTGCTGCAGGTGATCGAAACGCTGGAGGGCGAGGAATTTTTCCGGGGTTGCGTACTGGGGTTCAGAAAATGCAGCGGTAAAAATCCATGCGCCCTGCATGATCAGTGGGCTGTCCTGCGCCTGCAAATCATCGACATGTTTTCCAGCGAAAATCTGGCGGAAATCGCGGCGCGGATCGAGGTGGAGAATCTTCGGTTGTTCGAGCCGGGCAGATCCTGATCTCTCACCATCGTCATTTCATGTTCGCCCCGTTCACAACCCCGAAATTGCCGATTGCTGCCGAACCCGAAAGAGCCTCTTCAACTCGAAGCTGTCCTCAGCTTTGATATATTCGCTTGATATGAGGTTCTGCAACTGGGACAGTTGCAGCTACGGTTTAGATGTCACCAATTCCGAGATGCGCCCGTCCGCCATCAAAATCGCCCTCCTTGCTTGCGTATGGCGGGTGCTTTATGGTACAATGCGATCCCTTTTCACCCCAACCAGGATTTTTCAGATGCAAAAAGTAGGCTTTATTGGATGGCGCGGCATGGTGGGCTCGGTTTTGCTGGAGCGCATGCGCCGGGAAAACGATTTTCAGGGGTTTTCACCAATTTTTTTCACCACCTCCCAGCAGGGACAGCCCGGTCCGGACGTGGGCGGTGGCGCCCTTCCCCTCCGGGACGCCCGCAACCTTCAGGACCTCGCCGACATGGACATTCTCGTGTCCTGTCAGGGCGGCGATTACACCAAAGACATCCACCCCAAACTCCGCTCCGCCGCTTGGCGCGGTCTCTGGATCGATGCCGCCAGCGCCCTGCGCATGAACGGGGAAAGCACCATCGTGCTTGACCCCGTCAACCGCCCGGCCATTGACCGGGCCCTGGACGCGGGTTGCGTGGATTTCATCGGCGGCAACTGCACCGTCAGCCTCATGCTGATCGCCCTGCAGGGGCTGTTTGAAGCGGATTTGGTGGAATGGGTCACCTCCATGACCTACCAATCCGCGTCCGGCGCGGGCGCGAAAAACATGAAAGAACTGATCGCGCAAATGGCGGATCTCGGGGACGCGGGCCGCGCCCTGGCCGCCGACCCCGCCGGCGAAGTGCTGGAGCTGGACCGAATCATCGGCGCCAAACTGCGCGACGGCTCCCTGCCCACCGCCGAATTCGGGGTTCCCCTGGCCGCATCGTTGATCCCCTGGATCGACAGCGCCCTCCCCTGCGGACGTACCCGCGAGGAATGGAAGGGCATGGTGGAAACCAACAAAATTCTCGGGCGCGACAAACAAATTCCCGTGGACGGACAGTGCGTGCGCGTCGGCGCCATGCGCTGCCACAGCCAGGCGCTCACCGTGAAACTCAACCGCGACATCCCCCTCGCGGAAATCGAATCCCTTCTGGACCAGGCCAACGACTGGGTCAAATTCGTCCCCAACGAAAAAGAGGCGACCCTGCAAAAGCTGACCCCCGCCGCCGTGGGCGGCACGCTCACGATTCCGGTGGGCCGGGTACGCAAAATGGCCCTCGGGCAGCAATATCTCACCGCGTTTACCGTGGGAGACCAATTGCTCTGGGGCGCGGCCGAACCCGTGCGCCGCATGCTGCTGATTGCGCTCGGCCGTTTGTAACACCGGGAGCCGCCCGCTGAAACACCTGCGCACGCCCCTGAATCTGCTGACGGTATGGCTGTCGGTTTTGGCGGCGGGCTTCCTGTTGTTGCCGGACCGCCTGGACAACGTCCGCCACAACCACGACATCGGTCATGCCGATGGCGTGGCGTACGCCTGGCAGGCCCGTGCGCTGGCCCGGGGCGACGGCCTCCGGGTGCCCTACATCACGAACTTTTTCCACCGCTATTCGCAGGATTTCCAACGGCACGACGATCACTGGGGACCCCTGCTCTCTTTCGTGCTCGCGCCCGTCTTTCGTCACCATGGCCCCGAGGCCAACGTGGCCCGCATGACCACCGTGGTCATCAGCACCCTCTTCCTGCCCTTGTGTTTTTGCATGCTGGTGCAGGCGCTCACCGCACGCGCCTGGACGGGACTGCCCGCCGCACTGCCGCTGCTCTATTCCGAAGCCCTGATGCAGGACGGCATGGACCTGATGAACGATCAGTTGCTGACCGGGCTCCTTTGTCTGTTTCTCGCGGCCCTGGCGGCATCCCGACGGGTTCCGTCCCTGTTGCTGTATTGCGGCCCCCTCATCGCCTTGGCTTGGTACGGCAAAGGATCGCAGATCATTCTTTTTCCTTTTCTCGCCGCGGGCACGGCCTTGCTGCACGGCCCGAAATTCCTGCTGCGCAGGGAATTTTTGGGCGCCATTCTCTTCGCGCTGGCGCTGATGTTTCCCCGGCTGCAAGCCAATACCCGCACATTCGGACGTCCATTGCACAGCACGCAAAGCTATGTCAGTTCATTTTTCGGCCTTTCCCGGGGCGCTTGGATCCACTGGGAAAACGGGTTTTATTCCATTCATTGGAACCAGGAACCGCCCGGACTCCGCAACCGTTTCGATCATCCAACCCTGCATGCCCGCAGCATGCGACGGAACGGCAAAGCCATCCTGCGGGTCCACCTTTTGGGCCTGGACGCGGAACCCGAAGATTGGTCAAAACTGGGCCCCTGGCCCGAATATTGGGCCGAAGCACTCCAAAAACGCGATCAAATCCTCCCCCGCCGGGACCTCGCGGGCGAAGGGCCCGCAAGCGAATCAGACACCCGCATCCCCTGGTTTTCGCGTCTGCAACTTTTGGGGCTGGCCTGGGGCGCCGTCGCCAGCCTAATTTCCGTGGCCGTCTGGATTTTCCGGCGCTTCCGGAAAAACGCACCGCCCGGCGGGGGCTTCGCCGACCCGGCCACGCTGGTGTTCTGCTTCGCGGGCATGCAGGCCGTGTTTGTGATCCTATTCTGGGAAGCCCTGCTTCGGCTCACCTTTCCCGCCGTCATTCCCGCCCTGGCCCTTCCGTGGACCTTGTTGGCGGTCGTTCTCGACGCCCTGAAGCGCCTGCGGCGTCATTTCCTCAAGACGCCCACTCCCGCCTGGGGCGCACCCGTGCTCACCCTGCTGCTCTCTCTCGCCATCCTTTCAAACTTTCACGCGAGAGCGGGAACCCTTTCCCAAACCCAACGGCAAAGCCTTCGCCGTCCCCCGCCTGGCGAGCCCAGATACCCGAGAATCAAGGCCCAGGCCGAACGCATGGCCGAAGCGCTCCCCGCCGATGCCGTGCTCATGTGCCGCAATCCGTGGCAAACCCTCTGGTACGCCCCCGAAACCTACCGCGCCATCGGATTGCCCAACGCCCGTCCACCCGAATTGCTTGCCGTCGCCCAACACTACGGCGTCACCCATTTGGTATTCGACCGGAACCGACCCGGACTCCGTCAATTCATCCGCCAAAATCCCGAAGTCTTCGAATTGGTTCTTCGCGGACGCCCTCCGGTCTATCAAATTCATTACGACAAACTGCCCGAGGGATCTCTCACGCCTCTCCACGAAATCGAACCCCTCTGGGACGCCCGAACCGGCATGAGAGACGAAGAAGAAGCCCTGCGCGACAGATCGAACCCGGAACCTTGATTTTTTGAGGATTTTGGAGTGGTTTCGACGAGTTTCCGATCGTGATCTTCATCATCCCAACCGCACTGGCCGTCACGATCAGCGCGGCTTTTTCCTGGTGGAGG
>PXAS01000303.1 GCA_003565815.1 PVC group bacterium | reverse complement strand
GCGGCCCCTTCCCCATGGCCACGCAAATTCGCGGAGGGGGGTCCCACCAAACGGGGGGCATCCCGTCCGGTGCGGGCGGGCACCGGACTTTCCGGCATCCCTTCGGGTCGATGAAAGCCTTGGTTTTCAAAGTTCATTCTGGTGCCGGGCGCCCTTTGTTGACCGGGAATCAGCCCGGCGTCTTGCTGACCGGGGATGGCGTGGGGATCGACGGCGGTACCGTCCAGCCCCGGAACCTGACGCAATTCTTCAGCGTCACGAAGACCTTCCAATTCAGAGGGATGGAGACGAACGGCATTCTCAAACAGGCGGTTGACGCTGTCTTCGCGGATGCGGTCGTGATGTGCGTCCCCGCCGGGTGTCCGTTCGAGCAAATGATCCGGGTCCCGTGCGCCGGGGGCATCGGGCATGACGGGCATTTGGGGCACGGGGACTTCGGGTCCCGGCACCCGCGCGGGGCGATCCACGTCCCGGGGAACCTGTGGCACGGCGTTCGCGGGGATCTGGGGCACGGAATGTTGGGGGAGGTTTTCAGGTTTCGGTTGAACGGGTACGTTTGCAGGAATGCTTTCGGGGACGTGCGTGAGGGGGCCGCCGGTGGATTGGTTGGCGTCGTTTGCATGTGTCGGACTGAAGGTGAATCCAGTGAGCAACGCGCTGAGCGCTGTGGTTTGCAGAAAAGATGAAGTTTTCATGATGATTTCCTGAATGGAGATTATGGGGTCACAAAACTGCCGGGGGGATTGTTGGGGGAAGTCTGGTTGGGGTCGGGGGTCTGTGGCGTAAGAGACGGGTCGGGGGCCGGGGCGCTGGATGTGCGGCGCCTGGGCGCGGTCGGAGCGGTTGCGGGTCGCTGAAGGTCAACGAGGAGAGCCGCGGGAGCCGTGGAGGCTCCTTCGACCTGCTGATCGTATGCGGGGAGCCCGGTGCGGACCCGGGCGGCTGCCCGGAGCTGATCCCGGGTGCGGAGTGCGGTCAGATTGACTTGGGGAAAGGTGCGGTCGATGCCGAGCCGGGCATCCAGCTCGGCTTCGCGCGCGGCGGTCTCGGGGGCGGCGAAAGCCGGGGAAAGGCCGCAAAGAAAAAAACAGATGCAGAGAAAGAATTTCATGGGAGGGTCCTGGTTCAAGGACTCCAACTGATGGCGACGCCGATGACGCTCCGGTCGTATTCGGCAAAATCTCGCGAGGAGTCGGCGGTGGTATGGGTCCCATGGATTTCCGCCCGCCATGCGGGGGTCCAAAGGGGACGTGAAAGGGATGCGTACAAGGTGAGGACGTCATCATCCCGTTTGGGTTCGGGAACAAAATTTTCATAATCTTCATTGGCATGGCTGGCGGTGAGGGCGAGACGCCAGTTTGCCGGGAGAGAAAGAGTCGCGGAACCGTGTACGCGGTGGCGGTTGAGCTGAAATTGGGCGCCATCCACATCGTTCCAAAGGTAGGCATACCCGCCGCCAAGAATGAGGCGATTCCGAAGCAAATAGAGATGAAAGGCCGCAGAGGCTTCGTATTCCCATCCGTCCCGTGAAAAAAATTCCGGAAATTCGGGTTCCCGGTCGAAGGATTTGTCATGTGCGGTGAATTTCAGGGTCGTCAGAAGCCCGCGGAAAGGCTGTAGAGAGAGATGGCTTCCAAAGCCGAGGTCCGAATTGAAGGGGTCTCCGCCCAAATCGGTTTCGGTGTAAGAGGCCTCCAGTCCCGCATCCATCCAAATGCCGAACAGACGACCATTTCGGGAAAGCGTGCCCCGTGCGCCCATGGATTCGACGTCAAAGGCCTCGAATGGATCGTCGAAATGATGGGTCCGGTAATAACTTCCGCCCAGCTCCAGGGTTGGCAGGGCGGGTTCGATGCGTTGGTCGGAAAGGCGATACGAAAAGAATACCGACCCGAGGATCCGGTTGGTGGTTTCGGTGCCTTCAGAAGCGGAGCGTGAGCGCGCGGTGACATTGTCGTCTTGTTCCACGCCGGTGCGGAGAAAGAGACGCCACCGCTTGGGTTGGTCTTCCACCAGCAGGGTTTCGCGCAATTGGCGCAGGCCGGGAAGGACTTCTCCGGCACGGGCGGCGTACACGGATTCCGGGGCGAGTTGGACGACTTCCTCCAGAAGCGTTTCCGCATCCCGGAGATTCCCCCGCGTGGCCAATACCCGGGCCAAATCATATCGGGACGCCACGCTGTCGGGGTTCAGACGGAGCGCTTCCCGGAAGGCCTGTTCCGCTCGAACGAAATCATCCGTTCGCAGGTGCGTGATCCCCAGGATCCTGTGCAAATCGGCGTCCGTCGGATTTTCTTCGATTGCATTCTCCAATAAGGTCCGGGCATGCGGATAGTTCGAAGTGGAAAACGCTTCGCCCACGGATGTCCAAATATCCGCATGCATGCATGTGGATATCATGAAAAACAAGATTCCACATCGGTGCGTGACTCTACGACCATAGGCACTCATACAAACAAACTACTATGTTCCATTTGTATTGTCAATAAGGATTTTTCAAAATTTCGCCTGAAACCGTGAGATATTTGCCAAGAAGGTGTGAAGGATCAGGGCACATCATTGTTCATGCGTGGTTGGGTTCCTCGGTTTCTTTCCGTGTCAACATCCGCTGAAACGGCTTTGACCAGCGAGCCCGCGGATTTTCCGGAAAGCACGTCCCCCAACCATCGCAAAAATCCAAGTTCGGCTTCGGCCGCGAGAAATTCCCAAACCTCATCCCGATACACGAGGTCCAAATGAAGAGGTTGGGGCTCAAGCCGTGAATGTCGCCGCATTTGGTAACGTCCTTCAACCGTGTAGCGCGTATGGGTGGTTTCTTCCGAAGCGCCTCCGGGCTCCATGCCGATCTTCAATGCAATGAATTCACATTGCTTGGTTCCTTCCGCATCGTAAAGTCGGATGTTCACGTCGGACAGGATGACGATCAATGTTTCGGGGACGATGACGATCCGATTTCGTTTTGCCAGGGTTTCCCCGGCGGGTTCGTCGCTTGCGTCGGGCGCCTCGGGACTGCGGAAGCGCTCCAATACCGTCCCCTCCCCTTCGCCTTCCCGGGAATCCCCCCACGTCCGAATCCCCAACCGGGCGGTAAGACTTACGGGCTCGCGAAGGCCCTGATCGGTTTCCATGAGGTCCAGTTCCACGCCGTGGACGCTCAGACGATCAAAGACCCAGGCTCTGGCTTTTCGGGAGGCCCGCGGGGAAAAATGAAGCGTCATGCGTTTCACGCCGAACCCGGCGGTTTCGTTTTTGATCGGTTTCAATGCCAGATTTTCCAGATTCATGCCCAGGGCAGGACCAATGCTGAATGCCCCGAGATTCACGGGTGCGTCCAACTCGGAGGCGATGCGGTCCTCCACCCATGCCCGCACCCCATCGGTTCTACTCGCGACCAAAAGCAAGACATAGAGCATGACCAAGGTGAATCCCAAGAGAAACACGCAGGAAATCAGGCATCGCATGGGGCGAAAAGGCTTCCGATTCCCCCTCCGGGTAATGCCGCGCAGGGTTCTGGAGCGTTCCGCTTCCCGATGAGGGGTCTCGATCATCCGTTCTCCGCAAGTTCCCGGGATCTTGCTTCCGCGGCCAGCAGGCCCAGGGTGATGCCCTCCCCCACACCGGCTTCATCAAAGGCGGCCACGGCGGCGGCGGTGGTCCCTCCCTTGGAGGTAACCTTGGCGCGTAGGTCCTCGGGTGATTCTCCGCTTTCCCGCAAAAGGGTCCCCGCCCCCAATACGGTTTGAATGGCCAGTTCACGGGCGGTATGGGAATCAAAACCGAGTTTTTCCGCGCCCTTGAGCATGGCTTCGACCAGATAAAACAGGTAAGCCGGTCCACTGCCGCTGATGGCGGTCACGGCGTGAAGCTCCTCCTCGTCGACAACGACACAAGTGCCCACGCTTTCCATGATTTCCCGGACGGCCTCCAGATCGGCGGGTACGGCATGGGCGCCGGGGGCAATGCCGGCGGCGCCTTTTTGCACCAGGGCCGGGGTGTTGGGCATGACCCGCACCACCCGGGCGCCGGGTCCGAGGGTTTCCTCAATGCGCGCGGTGGGCACCCCGGCGGCAATACTCACCCAAAGCGCCTCGGCATTCTTTTGCCGCAAGGGACGCAGCACCTCGTCCATTTGCTGGGGTTTGACACAGAGAAACACCATGCCCGCGTCCGCAATCGCGCCGGCATTGTCGGGGGTGCCCCCCACTCCGTATTTTTCCCTGAGTTCATCGAGACGTTCTTGGCGAACGTCGGTGAGCAGAATGTCTTCGGGGGTACGGATTTTGGCGGCGATCACCCCTTTGAGCAGGGCTTCGGCCATGTTGCCGGCTCCGAGAAAGACTGTTTTTGGCTTCATGTGTTTTTCTCCCTGGCGCCAAAGAGGTCCGTCCCCACCCGCACAAAAGTGGCGCCTTCGCGAATGGCAATTTCGAGGTCATGGGACATGCCCATGGAAAGGGTTTCGAGCGGAAATCCGCTCGCTTCCGCCGCCTCGTCGCGCAATTCGCGCAGACGCGCGAAATGCGGGGCGGCTTTTTCCGGATCTTCGGTGAATGGCGGAATTGTCATGAGGCCCTCCACCTCCAGATGGGGACACCTCGACGCGGTTTCCAGCAGGGGAAGCAACTCCGAAGGCGGGAGCCCGAACTTGCTGGCCTCGCCGCTGACATTGACCTGCAACAATATGGGCTGGGTGCGCCCCTGCTCTTCCGCCGCCTTTTCCAGCGCAAGCAGGAGTCGCTCCGAATCCACGCTGTGGATCAATTCAAATTCGCAATGAATCACCTGTTTCACCTTGTTGGTCTGCAGATGGCCGATGAGGTGCCAGGAAATGCCGTTCGGCAGTTCGGGGATTTTCACCAGCGCTTCCTGCACCCGGTTTTCGCCGAAAATGGTGAGCCCGGCCTCGTGGGCGGACCGGAGGAGATCCACGGGTTTCTTTTTACTCACCGCCACCAGCGTGACTTCGTCACGTTTGCGGCCGGCGGCGTCGCAGGCCGCCTGAATGCGGGATTCGACTGCGGCAATGTTTGTGGAGATGTCTTGCATGCCCCTCCTCTACAACCCCCTTCGCAGGGTGCAAAGCAAAAAAAGTTTCAAGCGGGGATTGACAAACCCCACTAACTCTACCAATGTAGTAGTGATTAAAATGACTTTCCACGTAAACCCGAGGACAAGGCTCCCATGACCCAAGACACCAACAGCAAATACCATCAGGTTGACCATTTTGTGGGCAATACGCCCCTGATATATCTCAAAAAGCTTTCCGAACTCACGGGCAGCACCATTCTGGGGAAGGCGGAATTCATGAATCCGGGCGGGTCGGTGAAGGACCGGGCCGCCCTGGGCATTATCCTGGATGCGGAAAAACGCGGACAACTCAAACCCGGCATGACCATTGTCGAGGGCACGGCCGGGAACACCGGGATCGGCCTCACGGTCATTGGCCAGGCCCGGGGGTACAAAACCGTGATCATCATTCCCGAAACCCAGTCCCCCGAAAAAATGGAATTGTTGCGGAATCTGGGGGCGGAAGTGATTCCCGTGCCCGCCAAACCCTACAAAGATCCCGACAATTATATTCACATCGCCCACCGCAAGGCCGACGAAAATGGCTGGTTCTGGGCAAATCAGTTTGATAACGTCGCCAACCGGGACGCCCACGAGCAAAGCACCGGACCGGAAATCCATCGTCAAACCAACGGCGAAGTCACCGCTTTCGTGGCCGCCATCGGTTCCGGCGGCACCCTGGGCGGGGTTTCCCTGGCGTTGAAAAAGCTCAATCCCGAAATCAAAGCCGTGTGCGCCGATCCCTGCGGGGCGGCCATGTGGAACTGGTTCAACCAAGGCGTGACCGAGGCCAGTGATGGGGATTCGGTTGCCGAAGGCATCGGACAGTCGCGGGTGACCGCCAACGTGGAAGACATTCCGGTGGACCACGCCTACAAAATCGATGACCAGACCGCATTGACGATCATCAAACATCTGGCCCGTGACGAAGGAATTTTTCTAGGGCTCTCCAGCGGCATCAATGTCGGCGGCGCCGTCCGGCAGGCCCTCGAACACGGCCCCGGCCAAGTCATCACCACCATTCTCTGTGACACCGGAGTCAAATATCAATCCAAACTCTACAACCCCGAATGGCTCGCGGAACAGGGACTGTCGGACGATCTGCCGATCGAATCCATTCTCAAAGCCTGACCCCATCATCCGTTCCCCCAACCCACAAGGACAACCCATGAAGATCAAAACCCTCCTCTCCAGCGCTGCCGTTTTGGCGGCCGTATTCACGCAAGTCGCCGCCTCCGATGCGGTGGTCACCACCGACTGGCT
The DNA here is from genome assembly GCA_003565815.1 of PVC group bacterium. Taxonomy (GTDB): domain Bacteria; phylum Verrucomicrobiota; class Kiritimatiellia; order SS1-B-03-39; family UBA6053; genus PXAS01. The sequence goes on along the minus strand of PXAS01000303.1, from coordinate 17,977 downwards.
GGCCAACAACCTCGAAAACCGCAACGTGCGCGTGGCCGAAGTCAGCATCATCGACGGCCTCTATGAAGAAGGCCACATTCCCGGCGCCGCCAACATCTCCTGGCACACCGACTTGGTCGACAACCCCAACCGCGACATCGTCAACAAAGAAAACTTTGAGAAGCTCATGTCCCGTCTGGGCGTCACCCCCGAAACCACCGTGGTCCTCTACGGGGACCACGACAACTGGTTCGCCGCCTGGGGGGTCTGGATTTTCAAGGTCTACGGACATGACAACGTGAAGTTGCTCGACGGTGGACGCCGCAAATGGCTGGCCGAGGACCGTCCCCTGGACACCATTGCGCCGGACATCCGCCCCACCGATTACAAGGTCACGGAAGTGAACCTCGAAATCCGCGCCCGTCTGAATGATGTGGTGGCCGTGGCCGAGGGCCGCGAAGAAGCCCATCTGGTGGACATTCGCTCTCCGGACGAATTTCAGGGACGCGTTTTTGCTCCCGCCGGCATTCAAGAACTTTCCATTCGTGCCGGACACGTTCCCGGCGCGGTGAACGTCCCCTGGGTTGCCGCCGTGAACCCCGCGGACGGCACTTTCCGTTCCGAAGAGGAATTGCGTAAAATTTATGCCGACAAGGGCGTGGACGGCTCCAAACCCGCGATCGTGTATTGCCGCATTGGCGAACGCTCCGCGCACACTTGGTTTGTGCTCAGCCAGATTCTCGGCTACGAAGTCAAGCAGTACGACGGCTCCTGGACCGAGTACGGCAACGCCGTGGGCGTGCCCATCAACAATCCCGCCGGCACCGTCTGGACCGGAAAATAATCACGGGAATCCACCGAAGATGAGCGAAGCATCTCCCACCGAAGTGCCATACGACGATCCGTCCGATGGCGGACGCCCCAATGTCGAAACACCCGGAATCCGCGAACCCGAACTCAACACCCCGTTCCTGCGCGTTTTCGCGCTGGGACTGGCGGTGCTTGCGGTTCACATGACCTTTCATTTGCACGGTCATGATGACTACGGTCGCACCGCCTCCTGGGTGTTTCTGCTGGGATTGGCCTTCGGCTGGGTGATGCAACGCGCTCGCTTCTGTTTTTTCTGCATGTTGCGCGACCTCTTCGAGGGCAAGGACAGCCGGGCCGCCCTGGCCATGATCCTGGCCCTGATCGTGGGCGTGACCGCCCACACGGTCCTGTTCACGGCCTGGATTCGAAATCCGCTTGCCGGTCATCTCCCCCCGCGGGCCTTCATCGGCCCCGTCAGTTGGGCGGTGGCACTGGGCGGCTTTGCTTTCGGCGCGGGCATGTCCATGTCCGGGTCGTGCATCAGCGCACATTTATACCGCCTCGGCGAGGGCTCGTTACTCGCCCCCATTTCCATTCTCGGCGCCTTTTTGGGGGCCATGCTCGGCCTCAAATTCTGGAACCCGCTCTATTTGCGGGTTCTGCAGGACGCGCCCATCGTATGGTTGCCCTCCTGGAAAGGATACACGGTCGCCTGGGCCATCGTCGCGGCGGCCTTGGGGCTGATCGCCTGGGGACTTCTGAGGTGGGTGCCGGCGCCCGATCCCGGACAAACCCGGCAAAGACCCACGGCCATGGGCATTCTGCACGCGGTGTTTACCCGCCGCTGGCCCGCCTGGGTGGGCGGACTCATCGTGGGACTGCTTTCCACGGCCGCCCTGTTCCGGGGACAGCCTTTGGGCGTCACCGCCGAACTCAACCGACTCGCCCGCGTGGCCGGGGACGCGCTCAAGTTCTTGCCCGAACGCCTGGAAGGCGTGGACACTTTTCGGGGCTGTCGCATCATGGGCGATGACCCGGCCCTGTCGATGAACGCCCTTTTTGTGATCGCCATTGTCGTGGGCGGCCTGATCGGCGCCGCGGGCACGGGGGTCATTTCACCTTCCCAGCCCAAACTCAAGGCCTATCCACTGGCACTGCTGGGCGGCATATTACTGGGCTGGGGGGCATACATTGCCCTGGGATGCACCATCGGCACACTGCTTTCCGGCACCCACGCCGGGGCGGCGGCGGGATGGATTTTCGCGATCACCATGATCATCGGCGTGCGCGCCGCCCTCCCCCTCCGTTGGTGGGCCGAGAGATAGCCTCTACAATTGGCTTATTTGAACAAACGCCCGAAAAATTTCAGCATCGCTTTTTCTTTGGCCCAGAAAAATTTGAATTGTCCCAAAAGCGTGCCGAAAATCATGAGCATGACCTGATAGGTCGGAAAGATCATGAGAATGTACGTGGGGACCTTGATCCACATGGAGGTTTCTTCGGTGAAGCCGAAGAGCAACCAGACGATGGGCCGAATGCGGGTGATGGAGAGCCCCGCCAGGGAAAAGGTCAACAGAATGGCAATCACCTGCCAAGTGGAGGTGATCCCCCACTTGACTTTGAGTCGATCGATCCAGGCGGGCATGTGGCGAATTTAGGCCTTGTCCTTGGCAAGGTCTTTGGCCACCATTTCCTTGGCCGCTTCATAAGTTGGCGTTTTTTCGGCGTAATCCACCAGCATGACCACGTCGGGAGCGCGCACTTCGAGGGTGCCCTCACCAAAAACATACCATTGCGTGCCCGTGGAGGTGACGACTTTTCCGGGGCCAACCCGCAGAGCGGTGATCATGGGCGCGTGGCCAGTGAGGACTCCGAAAGACCCTTTGTAACCGGTCGCCTGAACGGAATCGACGGTGCCGTCGAATATCGGGCCTTCGGGGGTGAGAATGCGGAGGTTGTAACTCATGTGCGGGGATCCAAATCAATTTACATGTTGGCGGCTTTTGCCAGGGCGTCGTCGATGTTGCCCACCAGGTAGAAGGCCTGTTCGGGCACATCGTCGTGTTTGCCGTCCAACACTTCCTTGAAGGAACGGATGGTGTCTTCCAATTCGACGTAGGTACCCTTGAGGCCGGTGAACTGTTCGGCGACGTGGAAGGGCTGGGAAAGGAAGCGTTGGATTTTCCGGGCGCGGTACACGGTGAGGCGGTCCTCTTCGGAGAGTTCCTCCATCCCGAGAATGGCGATGATGTCCTGCAATTCTTTGTATTTCTGCAAAATTTCCTGCACCCCGCGGGCCACGGCGTAATGCTCTTCGCCCACGACTTCGGGGGCGAGAATGGTGGAGGTGGAACTCAGGGGGTCCACGGCGGGGTAAATCCCCAGCTCGGAAATGGCGCGGCTCAATTCCGTGGTCGCGTCCAAGTGGGCAAAGGTGGTGGCGGGCGCCGGATCGGTGTAGTCGTCCGCGGGCACGTACACGGCCTGAATGGAGGTGATGGAGCCGTCTTTGGTGGAGGTAATCCGCTCCTGCAGGGCGCCCATGTCGGTGCCAAGGGTGGGTTGATAGCCCACGGCGGAGGGAATGCGGCCCAAAACGGCGGACACTTCGGCGCCGGCCTGGGTGAAACGGAAAATGTTGTCCACGAAGAGCAACACGTCCTGATGCATGACGTCGCGGAAATGCTCGGCCACGGTCAACGCGGACAAAGCCACGCGGGCACGGGCCCCGGGCGGTTCGTTCATTTGCCCGTAAATCATGGAGGTTTTGTCAATCACCCCGGATTCGGCCATTTCCTTGAAGAGCGCAGTCCCTTCCCGGGTACGCTCCCCCACCCCGGCGAACACGGAATACCCGCCGTGTTCTTTGGCGATGTTGTGAATCAATTCCTGAATCAACACGGTTTTGCCCACGCCGGCGCCACCAAACAGCCCCACTTTGCCGCCTTTGCGGTAGGGCGCGAGCAGGTCAATGACTTTGATGCCGGTGACGAGGATACTGTCACTGGTGTCCTGGTCTTCGAATTTGGGGGCCTCCCGGTGAATGGGAGCCCGTTCCTTGCATTTGATATCGCCCTGATTGTCAATGGGATCGCCGAGGAGATTCATGACCCGTCCCAAGGTGCCTTCGCCCACCGGCATGCTGATGGGCCGACCCAGATCCTTGACTTCCATGCCGCGGACCAAACCGTCGGTGGTGTCCATGGCGATGGCGCGCAGGACGTTTCCGCCCAAATGCTGGGCCACTTCGAAGGTGAGGTTGCCTTCTTGATCATTGATGGAAGGGTTGCTGCAAGTCAGGGCGTTGAGAATCGCGGGCATGTCGCCATTGGCAAACTCAATGTCGCACACCGCGCCCAAAACCTGGGTGATACGCCCGACGTTTCCATCGGTGGTGTTGGCGTTTGTGGAGGAGGATTTCTTTTTTGCAGTCATAATGGGTTGTGGGATTGGGAGATTGGGAGAATGGTCAATCGAGAAGGGTTACAGCGCTTCGGCGCCGGAAATGATTTCAATGAGTTCGGTGGTGATGGCGGCCTGGCGGGCCCGATTCCGCAACAAGGTGTTTTCCTCGATGAGGTTGGCGGCGTTGGTGGTGGCGTTGTCCATCGCGGTCATGCGGGCGCCATGTTCGCCGGCCGCATTTTCCAGCAACGCGAAGTAGACCTTGAAAGAAACCAGGCGGGGCACGAGAAAAGAGAGCAACTGCTCCATCCCGGGTTCGGAGAGGATATCCGTGACCGGGTCCAGCGCTTCGCCCGCCCCTTTCTCCAGATCCTGATCCGTCAGGGGCAATAATTGATGCAGACGCGGAATTTGCGAAAGCGGGCTCACGAATTCGTTCACCATCATCATGATCCGATCAAAGGAACCGTCCAGAAACACTTTTTCCAAATGCTTCATCACTTTGCTGGCCGTATGGGCGCCGGGGTCGGCGCTGACGAGATCGAATTGACGGTGAATGGTGGCCCGGGATTGGAAATGCAGATAGCCCCGCCGCCCGCAAAACGCGAGTTCGTAGGCAATGCCGTCGTCTTTGCGTTCTTCTAAAAAGCGTTCGGCAAAGCGGATGAGGTTGTTGTTGAACCCGCCGCACAATCCTTTGTCGGAGGTGAAAAGCACCACCAGCACTTTTTTCACTTCTTCGCGGGTCTCGAGCAACGGATGCAGGTTTTCATCCACATTCCCGGCAATCCTGCGGATCAACTGGTTCACCTCATGGGCGAAATCCTTGGCGTTGCGCTGGGATTCCTGGGCCTTGCGGAGCTTGCTCGCGGAAACCATTTTCATGGTCTTCGTGATCTTGCTCGTGTTCTTGAGGCTGTTGATCTTGCTGTTGTATTCTTTGATACTCGGCATTGCGTGCTTTCGGGGTCGGTTCGATAAATCGGGCGGCGGATCGGCTGCCGTTTATTTCCAAGTGCGTTTGAAGTCTTCGATGATCCGCTTCAATTCCGCTTCCACTTCATCGGTGAGGGCGAGTTCCTTGCGGACCAACTTCACGAAGTCGGCATAGGAGGAATCCAAGGCGTCATTCATTTTGGCTTCGAATTCACGAATGCGATCCACGGGAATGTCATCCAAAAGACCGCGGGTGCCGGCGTAAATGATGACAATCTGTTTGACCACGTCCAAGGGTTGGTGAACGCCTTGTTTGATCACCTGCATCAAGCGCTGTCCCCGTTCCAATTGGCGGCGGGTGGTCGCGTCCAAGTCGCTGGCGAACTGGGAGAAGGCGGCGAGTTCGCGGTACTGGGCCAAATCGAGACGCAGGGTGCCGGCCACTTTTTTCATCGCTTTGATTTGCGCGTCGCCGCCCACGCGGGACACGGAAATCCCGGCGTTGATGGCCGGACGCTGACCGGCGTTGAAGAGATCGCTTTCGAGGAAGATCTGACCGTCGGTAATGGAAATCACGTTGGTGGGGATGTATGCGGACACGTCCCCGCCCTGGGTTTCAATCACCGGCAAGGCGGTCAGGGACCCGGCGCCTTTGGCATCGCTCATTTTCGCGGCCCGTTCCAGCAACCGGCTGTGCAAATAGAAAATGTCGCCGGGATAAGCTTCGCGGCCCGGGGGACGGCGAAGGAGCAGGGAAAGCTGACGATAGGCCTGGGCCTGTTTCGTCAAGTCGTCGAAAACGATCAACGCGTGCTTGCCGTTGTCCCGGTAATATTCGGCCATGGCGGTTCCGGAATACGGGGCCAGGAACTGCATGGCGGCGGGATCGGAGGCGGTGGCGGCGATGATGGTGGTGTACTCCATGGCACCGTGCTTTTTCAGCGTTTCCACCACTTGCACCACCGTGGAACGCTTTTGCCCGATGGCCACGTAAAAACAATGGACGTCCTGGCCGCGTTGGTTGATGATGGTGTCGATGGCAAGGGCGGTTTTCCCGGTTTTGCGGTCGCCAATGATCAGTTCGCGTTGCCCGCGGCCAATCGGGGTCAGCGCGTCGATCACCTTGATCCCGGTCTGCATCGGTTCGTGCACGTCTTTCCGGTCGATGATCCCGGGGGCCTTGACTTCGATCTGGCGTTGTTCTTTTGCCTGAATGGGCGGACCGCCGTCAATGGCGACGCCGAGGGCATCGACCACGCGGCCGGAGAGGGCGTCTCCGGCGGGAACGGAGGCAATGGTTTCGGTGCGCTTGACCTGATCGCCCTCCTGAATTTCGGTATCGGAACCGAAGAGGGCGATCCCCACGTTGTCTTCTTCGAGGTTGAGGGCCATGCCGCGCAGGCCGTTTTTGGTGAATTCCACCAGTTCCCCGGCCATGACGCCGGAGAGACCATGCACACGGGCAATCCCGTCGCCCACGCTCAGAACCGTGCCGACCTCGTAAATTTCCGGGCCGGTTTTGAAGTCTTTGAGTTGTTGACGGAGGATGGAAGCCACCTCATCGGGCTGGATGTCGATGGACATATGAGATTCCTTGCTTAAGCGTTAATGACGTTTTGTTTGAAAGTTTTGAGTTTGGCGGCGAGGCTGTAATCCTCGATGCGGTCACCCGTTTGAATGAGAAAGCCCCCGATCAGGGTGTCGTCCACTTCACTGTGCAAGCGGATGCTTTTCCCCAGCCGGTCGGCCAGTTTTTGGTTCAGGTCGCTTTCCTGTTTGGCGAGAAACTTCTCGGCGGAGCGCAGGGAGACGTTGACGATGCCCCGTTCCTCGTCCATGGACCTTTCGATCTCCGCGAGAATCCCGGGCAAATCCCCAAGCCGTTCTTTCCGGGCCAGCAGACGAAGGAACACCAAGGTAACCTCGTGAAGCTTGCCCTCGAAAAGGGCGGAAAGCACCTCGTCCCGTTTGACGGCGGGAATGAGGGGGTGAACGAGGAAGGAGGCGAATTCCGGGGAGGAATCCACCAAAGCCCGCAGGGCTTGGGCATCCTCGTACACCCGGTCCAGCGCATTCGCCTCGCGGGCGGCGCTGAACAGGGCGGGGGCATATCGTTTGGCAACGGCTGACATTCGGAATTACATCTCCGCGATCAGTTGGTCGGTCAGCGCCTTGCGGCCCTTGGCATCCAACGTTTGGTTGAGCAACTTCATGGTCAGCTCGACGGCGACATCGGCACTGCTGGCCCGCAGGGAGGCTTCGGCCTTGCCGCGCGCGGTTTTGATGTCCCGATCCGCGTTTTCCTTGATGATCGCGGCCTCTTCGCGCGCCTTTTCCTCAATGCCGCGGGCCGCCTCTTTGGCGGCATCTCGGGCATGATCGATCATCTCGCGGGTTTGCTTGTCGGCCTCTTCGACCATCCCTTTGACTTTCTCATCAAGCTGGGACATCTCGCGGCGGAGGGTATCCGCGTTTTCGAGAGATTGCTCGATTTCCGCTTCCCGGTGATCCAGGTTTTCCAGGATCGGGCTGAAAGCGAATTTCTTCAGGATATAGGCCGCGATGCCGAAGATCAGCAGAAACCAGAAGAACATGGCCGCATCCACGGCGGAAGATCCGCCGTGACTGCCCGCCACGTCCTGTCCGGCCACCGCGTGACCTTCGGCCTGGTGTCCGCCCGGTGCCTCCATATAGGTGGCAACGGCATGGGTTTGAGTGTTTTCCGCCATGGGAATGGTTCTCCGAAAAGGATTTCAGAGGACGGAATTACTTGCCGACGGCGATGATGCAGATCACGGCGCAGAACAGGGCGACACCTTCGATCAGCGCGGCCGCGATGATCATCATGGTCTGGAGTTTGGCAAGAATTTCAGGTTGACGGGCGGAACTTTCGAGGGCGGCCACGGCGACCCGGGAAATGCCAAGTCCGGCTCCGATGGTGACAAGACCCGCGCCAATGGCGGCGAAAACAGCTGCTGACATAGCTTCCATGATAGATTACCTTACGTTGTGTAGTTTGAGTTACGGTTGAAAAAACAAGGGTTAATGTTCGGGGTGCAACACCTGCCCCACGAAAATCGCGGACAGCATGGTGAAAATGTATGCTTGGAGAAACGCCACGAGGATTTCAAGAAAATAGACGAAGAGTCCACCGAAAATCGCGGGCAGTGCCGGGGCGCCATAAATCACGATCAGGCCGGTCATGGCGAACAAGACAATGTGCCCGGCCAGCATGTTGGCAAACAGTCGGATGGACAACACGATGGCCTTGATAAACACACCGGCGATTTCAATGGGCACCAACAAAATCAGGACCGGCACGGGAATGCCGTGGGGAACGAAATTTTTCAAAAACCCAAGAAATCCAAAACGCTCGATCCCCAAATAGAGCATGGCGGCGAAGGTGGTGAATGCAAATGCGCCTGTCACCCCCAGCGAGGCAGTTGCGGTGGTGAACACGGGAATCAGGCCCATGAGATTCAGGGTGAGAATCAGGGTGAACTGGGTGAGAAAGAGCCAGGCGTATTGGCGCCCGTCGGCTTTGCCGAGATTGGCGATGCTGATGTCATCGCGCACAAAGACCACCACGCTTTCCAGAAAATTGGTGATCCCCCGCGGCACCCGGGCCTTTTGATCGTACACCTTGCAATACAGCCAACAGAGGAGACCCGCCGCGAAAATCCCCATGAGACCGGACAATTTGAACCAAGGCGGTAAATTCGCCCCGGCAAAGTCCAAATGCAAGGGGCCTATGGACCAGGCATGGCCATCCAATACGTGGTGGGTGATGTGATCAACCACTTCTTGCATTTTGTCAACGTTCTGTTCGGCGCTCATCCGTTTGAAGGTTCGGGGGTTGGAGTGAAATCAGGTGTAACCGCAAAATCCCCATTGCGAGGACGGCGGCATAGGTGATGAAAAACACGGGCACAAATACAGAGCTTCTCACAGCTTGCAACCCTATTAATAAAAAAATTGTGAAAGTATTCACGAATAGCTTGCCGGTGATCCACAAAAGCCCGTAGATCAAGCCGAATGCATCCCCGGTTTTCCCCTGTAATCGCACGGCCAAGCCAAACATCAAGTGATTGAAGCCCAGGAGGGCCAGCGCGGTCCAAAGCTCGAAACTTTCCCAGACTCCGTCCAAGCGATAGTGTATGCCAATGGCCAAGCCGACCAAGAGCACTGAAGAAAGCAACCACCACGCCAATGAGAGGATCGTCCGCTTCATGACGTCCCCTCCTTTTCGTGGTCCCCCAAGGGAACCCTTTTCTTCTCTTTCGGGACGGGGGCGGCGAACTCGGAAGCGGGGAGGTCTGTTTTGTCACGGCGCACCAGCTTCCACACTTCATAGGCGCCATACACCAAGCCCAAGCTGACCCCCAGCAAGACGCCGAGGGGGGCGCGCCCCGTTTTTTCGTCCCACAAATGCCCCAACCACCCGAAAAGGCCCACGGCCACGGCAAAACCACTGCCCAGCAACACCCCCGGGTGGGTGCGATTGTCGTCCCGAGGAACGCCGTGCGCATCGGGCTGCACTGTGATGGGGACTTTGGTCTGGTTGGAATGATTTGACATGTCCCCCATCTACCCTTTTCCGCCGGTGGGATCAAGACCGGAAAGCCGAACGTCGAACCGAAAAGGGGCGTAGGGGGACAGGATCGGCGCTCCCGTCCCCCTTCGCCCCCTCAAAAAAAACTTTTCATGGATGGTTCTCCGATCGGGGTTCACGTGGGGCGGAAAGGGTGCCCGCGTCCATGTTTTCCCGCAGGGCGATGGTGGACAACACTTTGGGGACGTACATGCGGGTCTCGGTGGGCAAATGGGGGGCAATGGACTCGAAATTGTTCCCGTGGCGGCGCATCAACCCGGCCACCCGCCCTTCCCCGCCGTTGTAGGCGGCAAAGGCCAGCGGCCAATCATCGAAGCGTCCGTAGAGATAGCGCAAATATTGGGCGGCGGCGCGGGCGCTTTTCTCCGGGTGCAAGCGCTCGTCCCGCGGCTTGAGGCGCAATCCCAAATGTTCGGCGGTGCGGGGCATGAATTGATACAGGCCCACCGCCCCCACCGGACTGCGGGCCGCCGGATTGAAGGAGGATTCCACTTCCGCCAACCATACCAATTCGGGCGGAAGTCCCTCCGCCTGAAAAATGGGCTTCAACAAAGGCACCAGGGCATCCGCATTGGCGGGTTTGGGCCGGTTTTTGACCTTTTCCGTCCAAAGCGCCCGATCCTGGACGCGAGGAGGCGGGGAAGGCGGTGGCGTGGGTCTCGGTTGCGGCGGCGGGGCCGGGCGGGGCCGCTCTGGAACTGCAGGCACGGCGGGCGTGGGACGCGGCGGAGGACGCCGGGTGCTTTCCGCCACATCGAAATAGTCCAAGCGCTGCGCCAGCCAGGCCAGATAGGGACGCCACTGCGGGTCTTTGCCGAGTTCGGCATACGCAAGTCGCGCGTATGGGGCCAAACGGGCCAGATCCTCCACCGATCCTTCTTGCAGGACCCTTTCCACCAATCGCATGGCCGCACTTAACTCCTCGACCGGAGGCAGTTGCAGGGGCATCTCGAATTGTTCCAACACTTGTTCGGCCACGGCTCTGGATTCCCGGGCCACGAGGTCCCAATCGATCTCCCAATCGCCCAATCCCCATCCGCCCCCATTTTGGGCGGAAATCCGTCCGACGGGCAGCAAAACCAATACCGCAAACAAAATCCCTGCCCGTTTCACGCGGGGAGTTTGCCGCGTCATGTCCACTCACTCAAAACGGGGCTACGAAAATTCTGATTCATAGGGAATCCATACTGCTTTCCCCGTCAAATGGCAAACATTCGCTGCCGGATTCATCACTTTATCCCCCATGATCCGTCATGTACGCTCCGGCCATCCGCCCTTCGCATGTTTCAAAAACGTGGGCGTGGGGCCTCGCCCTCATTCCACCGACCAGACCTGCATCCGGTGGATCCGTACTTCTTCGCTGTGCGCCATGAACCGCAAACCGATCTGGCTGGGGGTGGTTGTACACGGGTCCGTCGGGAATGTTCCCCCCGGGGTGCGAAATACATGTCATCACAAACGAAAGCCCGCATAAGAGAAACACCTTGGTTTTTGGTTGGCCGTGGAAATCGACATCCTGCATGGAATAGTTTCCCCTTTCATGCGTCTTATCGGTATGCAAGACATCAGCCCCCCTTTCCAAACCCCCTTGAAGAGCAAGTCATGAATCCCCGGCAAAAAACGTTTCTGAAAATCGCGGTCGCGTTGACGGCCCTCATCCTGCTCTTCGTCCTCCTGCCCATACGGGAATGGCTGACCGCGTTCAACGAATTTGTGGCCGGTCTCGGGGCATGGGGAATGCTGCTGTTTGTCCTCGTGTATATTGTGGCCGCGGTCTTCATGATTCCCGGCAGTGCGCTGACTTTGGGGGCGGGTTTTGCCTTTGGATTGGTCAACGGCATGATTGTCACCTCCTTGGGCTCCACCTTGGGCGCGGGGGCCGCTTTTTTGGTCGGCCGTTACTTGGCCCGGGAAAAAATCCGGGCCAAATTCGCATCCGGCGAGCGTTTTCGAGCCGTGGACGAGGCGGTGGCGGAACAGGGCTGGAAAATCGTCGGCCTCCTGCGGCTTTCCCCGGTATTTCCCTATAATGTGCTCAACGTGATCCTGGGCCTGACCGGCATCAAATTTTGGCACTACCTGATTGCGAGTTGGGTGGGAATGTTGCCGGGGACCCTCCTCTACGTCTATGCGGGATACGCGGCCCGCACGGCCGCGGCCGAAGAACCCGACACCTTGAAAACCGTCTACACCATCGTAGGCTTGCTTGTCACCCTGGCCGTCACCCTGTACGTCACCCGCCTCGCGAAAAACGCGATGAAAACGAAAACACCTCTCCATACACCCCCCTTGGAGGAAACCCCATGAAAAAATCACTCGCAACCTTGCTCTTTTGTTTCTGCGCCCCCCTGTTTGCCGAGCCCGAAGTCCCCTCCGGCATCGATCACGATGCTGAACAAGGCATACACCGCCGAGACCTGGAGAACAAAGATGTAGGAACGCTACCGCTACTGGCTGGCCCGGGAAGATCTCAACAGCTATTCCCCGCCCGGTCGATGGGGAAGAGGCCGCGTGGAAATCTCAAAAATTTTCGATTGGTACAGCGGGGATTACGAGGGCGAAAATTCAGTGGAGAAAGTGCTGGCCCGTTTCGGTCCGGAAACCTATCGGGAATTTCTCGAAGAGGGCGGTTACCGCATTCGCCATCAATCCTATCACTGGGGCCTCAATGACCAAGGCGAAACCGGAGCGGATTACCGTCACAATTTCCTTCGCGCTCTCTTTTGACTTGCCTCCCCGGCTGAAATTTGGCTCTTTGGGCAGATGTTTCCCACGAACCGCACAGGATTGAGAAAAAGATGATTGCCTATGTCACCGGCTCAGGATTTTACGACCTTCCCGGATTTGAAGCCTTTGAACGCCATACCCGCTTCGGCACCGCCCAATTGTTGCGGGGAGTCGTCAACGGAAAAGAAACCCTGGTGTTGCCCCGGCACGGCGCCGGACACCGTTTTCTCCCCCACCAAATCAACCACCGCGCAAATCTGCTGGCACTCCATGAAGCGGGGGCGACCGCCGTGGTTTCCTGTTCGGTCTGCGGCCTCCTCAACCCCGACTGGGAATTGGCCACCCCATTGCTGGGGACGGACCTCTATTTCCCGGAAAACCGGTTGGGGGGCGGACAATGCTGCACCCTGTTTGATCAGCCCGGGGAAGCCGGTCGCGGGCACCTCCTGGCGGAGTCTCTGTTCAACACCGCTCTGAGCCAGGCCGTTCGTGCCGCCATGAACAACGGCAATCTCCAAACAAAAACCGGTACCTATGCCCACGTGCTCGGACCACGCTTTAACACCATCACCGAGATCAAAGCCCTGCGGGCGACGGGCGTGGATTTTCTCTCGCAAACCTGCGGACCGGAAGCGGTGCTGGCCAACGAACTGGAATTGCCATATGCCTTGGCCGCCTTTGGCATTGACTACGCCAACGGCGTGCGGGAAACCCCCACCCCCATCGAAGTCCTCAACAATAACCTCGCCGCCGCCAAAGAAACCTTTGTCCAGCTCATCCATACCCTCAGGGAACCGGACGAAGGTTTTGCATTTGAAAATTTCGTGTACCGGTTCGAATGAAGCCCCCGCTCGTCCTCCTGTTTCTCAAAGCGCCCGATCCCGGACGCGTCAAAACCCGCCTCGCCAAAGACGTGGGCAACGATCTTGCGGTGGCGGTGTACCGCAAGCTGGTGGAACGGCAGCTTCGGCAGATCCCGGACGCCTGGCATACGCGCATTGTCCATGATCCCCCCGATGCGCTGGCCCGCTTTCAGGATTGGCTGGGCGCGGATCGCGACTACGAAGCCCAATGTGACGGCGACCTCGGAGACCGCCTCAAAGCCGCCGTTCAACAGGCCTTCGCCGGCGGAGCCGACACCGTCTTTTGCATTGGCGCCGACTGCCCGAGTCTCGACGCGCACTCCTTTGTAGCCGCCTTGGAAACGCTCCAAGGCAATGCCGACCTCGTCTTCGCACCCGCAGAAGACGGCGGCTACGTTTTGCTGGGGCTCAAAAAACCCATCCCGGAAATTTTCGAAGACATCCCCTGGAGTCAACCCGATACGTTGGAGGTCTCGCGATCCCGCGCCGAACAACTCGGGCATCGGGTGGGCCTGTTGCCTCCTCACATTGACATCGATACCCTAGCGGATCTGGAACGGTTCCCCTGTTGCAATATTGTACGCCCCAACGCAAAATGAAAAACTCGCCTTTGCTTCCTTTGCGTGCTTCTGTTTCATTCCGAATGGTTTTTGCGTTTCAAAACATATTGATGCGCACGTATTCCTCGGTGCAATCGCAGGTGTAGAGCACCGCGGTTCCGTTTCCGCCGGTTCCCAGATCCATGGCGATGGTGTAGCGCTTTCCGGTGATGATTTTTTCCAAGGCCGCCTTGTCGGGAAAAGCGGACATGCCGTCGCGCATCACGGGGAGGTCGTCATAGCGCATGGCCAGACGTTCCGGATTCAGGTCCACGCCGCAGTATCCGAGCACATCCACGATCCGGCCCCAGACGGGATAGGTGCCCGCCCAGCCGGTTTTCACGAGAAAGGACGTGGCCACCGCGCGCAGGGCTTTGTCCGCCTCGGCATCGTTGGCGGCGCCTTCGGCCCGGAGTTCGATGAATTTGCTCATGCCCTCTCCGTCCCAGACAATTTTCATGGCCAAATCAAAGAGCAGTCCGTTGAGCGCGGTCTGAAACAGGGCGAAGTCGGGATCGTTCTCTCGGAGAGTCGGATTCCCGGCGGCTCCGTTCGCAAAGGCGATCACGGAGTCGTTTGTGCTGGTGTCCCCGTCAATGGAGATCCGGTTGAAGCTTTGGTCCACGGCGACGCGGAGGGCGGCGCGAAGGGCTTCGGGCGCAATGGCCGCGTCCGTACACACATAGGCCAACATGGTGGCCATGTTGGGCTCGATCATGCCGGCCCCTTTGCAAAAACCGGAGAGGGTGACGGTTTGGCCCGCCAATGAAATTCGGGTGGTGCAGACTTTGGGCCGCGTGTCCGTGGTCAGAATGCCGGAAGCGGCGGCATCGCCGCCGGTGGTGGACAGGGCGGACGCCAGTGCGGGAATGCCGCGTCGGATGGGATCCAAATTCAGGGGCTTGCCGATGGTGCCGGTGGAGGAAACCAGCACCTCTTCTTCCGGAATTCCCAGGGCATCTGCGGTCATGCGCGCCATTTCCACGGCATCGCGTTCGCCCTGGGGCCCGGTGCAGGCATTCGCATTGCCACTGTTCACCACGATGGCCCGGGCCCGCCCGTTTTTCAGACGTGCGATGCCCAAACGGACGGGTGCGGCTTGAATTTTATTGGTGGTGAACATGCCGGCGGCCGCGGTCTCCGGGGGATCGGATACCAACAGGGCCATGTCAAATTTCGAGGGGTCGGCCTTGATCCCGGCATGGACGCCGGCGGCACGGAAGCCTTTGGGCAGGGTAAGGACGGATTGATATTCGGGGGCGGTTTGGGAGGATGATTTCATTGAGAATATTTTGGGTAGGATCGGGAGGTCAGCTTTGCAAGGTTTGGTCCTTGAGTTTTCGCAACTTGCCTTTGATCGCGACGCGTTTCACCTGGCTGAGCAAGTCCACGAACAACACGCCATTCAGGTGATCGGTTTCGTGCAGGGCACAGCGGGCCGCCAAATGATGCAAACGCATTTCCCGCCATTTGCCCTCCACATCCTGAAACCGGAGGGTCACCGAGACGGGACGGCGGACTTTTCCCCGCACATCGGGTATGCTCAGACACCCTTCTTCCATTTCTTCCTTTTCAGGAGTCAGCGAACTCAGTTCCGGGTTGATGACCACCAAAGGGCCCTCCAAATCCGGATTCATGCGGTTCCCCTGCTCATCTTCATCCAATTCGGCGGGAATTTCCATCACGAAAATGCGCCGTGACACGCCGATTTGCGGTCCGGCCAGGCCAATGCCCGATTCGGCATGCATGGTTTCCACCATGTCACGCGAGAGCGCGAGCAACTTGTCATCAAAATCCGTCACGGGTTCGGCCTGCCCACGCAGTCCGGGATCCCCATAATAAACCAAAGGCAATTTCATAAAAATACAGGAGGGTGAAGCTTTACAGATTGAAAGCGCTCTATTAAGCAGGAATAATGCTTTTTGTCGAGCCAAAGTGCCCACATGTCCAAAACCCTGATCCTCATCCCCACCTACAACGAATGTGAAAACGCCCCCAAACTGGCTCGTGCGCTTGCGGTTGCTTTGCCCGGGGCGGACATGATGTTTCTGGATGACAACTCGCCGGACGGGACCGGCGCGGCCTTGGAAAGCCTCCGCGCGGACCTGCCCAACCTCCACGTGATGCACCGTCCCGGAAAAACGGGATTGGGGCGGGCGTATTTGGACGGCTTTCGCTGGAGCCTCTCCAAGGGATACGAGAGGACGATTTGCATGGACGCCGATCTTTCCCACGATCCCGCCGACACCCCGCGAATGCTGGAGGCGTCAGAAACTTTTGATTTGGTCTGTGGCAGCCGATATGTTCCCGGAGGCGGCGTGGTCCATTGGCCGAAGAGCCGGTTGTGCCTCAGCCGTTTTGCGGGCCGGTATGTGCGGATGATCACCGGACTCCCCCACAAAGATCCGACCGGTGGCTTTCACGCCATTCGCCGGGAGGCGCTGGCGGCCCTGCCCTTGGGGGACATTCACTCCGACGGCTATTCGTTTCAGATCGAATTGAAATACCGCTTGTGGCAACAGGGGTTCACCTGGAAGGAATTGCCCATCACCTTTACGGAACGACAAAACGGGACCTCCAAAATGAGCGGCGCCATTGTCCGCGAAGCGGTGGGGATCGTCTGGCGAATGGCCTGGCAGGCCCGTTTTCAGCGAAAACCCGGAAGGAAAGCCGCCTCATGAGAATCCCTGCCTTGCTCAAGGCCATGCGACCGGAACAGTGGAGCAAAAACGCCCTCGTGGGGGCGGCCTGGTTCTTTGCCAGGGGCGACCATACCCAAACGCTCCCCGAGAACGCGATCCTCAGAACCGGCGTCGGGATTCTCCTGTTCTGCCTGATGTCCAGCGCCGTGTATCTCATGAACGATCTCAAGGATCGGGAATTCGACCGCAAACATCCGCGCAAAAAACACCGCCCCATCGCCTCCGGCGAAGTGACGACACCACAGGCGCTAGGGCTCGCCCTGTTGCTCGCGCTGCTGTCCCTGGGCGGCGCCTGGGTCGCCGCCCCGGCCTTGGCGCTGGTGCTGGCGGGATACCTGACCCTGCAGGTGGCTTACAGCTTTTGGCTGAAAAACATTCACCTCCTGGACGTCATCGTGCTGTCCGCCGGCTTTGTCCTGCGCGCATTGGCGGGCGCGGTGGCCCTGGGGGTGCCCGCCAGCCACTGGTTGTTGTTGAGCACCTTTTTATTGGCCCTTTTTCTCGCGCTTTGCAAACGGAGGCACGAAAAGAGCGTCCTCAGCCTGGAGGCGGACGAAGCGCGTCCCAGTCTTCGCGGCATTGACGGCAAAACGTTGGACGGGTTTATCGATGTGATCATCGCCCTGAACATTCTCACGTACACGCTGTATGGTCTGGCGCCGGAGTCGCTGCAAAAATTCGGAGACCGGAGAATGATCCTGACCCTGCCCTGGGTGGTGTACGGTCTGTTGCGGTACCGCAGACTGGTTCACAAACATCAAAAAGGCGGCCAACCGGAAAAACAGCTTTTCTGCGATCCGCAAATGATTTTCAGTTATTGCGCGTACCTGATCACCTTGTGGCTGCTTTTCCGCTAGTACCCTGTCAACCAGAAATCTTCGGATAGGATGCTTCATAAAGTCTATCGGAATACGATTTTGAACACCCCGGCGCGGGACGCGCCGCCTCCATATTTCACCCCTTCCTCACTCAAAAAATCAGCCGTGTCTCACGGTCGGGCGCATCTCAGAATTGGTGTTTTTAAGCCGTAGCTGCAACTGTCCCAGTTGCAGAACCCAATTTCGGGCCCAAATATCAAAGCTGTGGACAGCTTCGACAACGATGAGCCCACCGTTTCACCAATTGTGAGATGCGCCCCTCACGATCCTATCCGAAAATTTCTGGTTGACAGAGTACTAGCAGCCTGTCGGACTTTGGGCTTCGAAGCGAAAATTCGATCCGTTTGAGGCAGGATTTCGTCGGATTTGCGAAGCATAGCACCGCTATTTGACAAAAATCCGACGGAATCCGGTCCAAATCGGGCGGATTTGCAGCCGAAGTTCCCAAAGTCCGACAGGCTGCTAG
>PXAS01000101.1 GCA_003565815.1 PVC group bacterium | reverse complement strand
TTTCTCATGGGACAGGTCATGCGCTTGAGTCGCGGCAAGGCCAATCCGCCCATGGTGCTCGATCTTTTGAAAGAAATGCTTGCCGAAACTTAGTTTGATAGTCTAGCGTAGGTTCGGACCCTTTCATTCAACTCCCAAAGGACGATATTTTGACACCCAACGACGAATACACATTGGAGACCCTGCTTCAGGCGGGTATGATTGACGACGCGATCGCCCAAAAAGCTTCCTCGCTCGCGGAAGAAAAGGGGAAGAGCGTGACCGAGGTGCTGGAGGATTCCGGCATGGTGACTTCCGAAGAAATCACCCAGGTCATGGCCGAGCACTACGGCATGGAAGTGGTGTCGCTTCGGGAGATTGACGTGGATCAGGAAGTGATCGACTGCGTGCCCGCCGAATTGGCCATGCGTCATTTGATTTTGCCCGTGTGGAAGCGAGGCAATGAATTGACGGTGGCGATTTCCGATCCGCAGGATTTGGACACGCTCGACTCCGTGCGTTATTCGCTTCCGTATGACGTGGTGCCGGTGGTGGCCTCCAAGAAAGAGCTCAAATCCTCGGTGAATCTCTTTTACGGTGGCGGTGGCGGCGGGCGCTTTGGCTCCGCCCTCCAAGAACTCACCGAAGCCACCAATTCCGGGGTGGCCACCGACGAAACCCGGGAGTTGTTCGGGGACATGGAGGACGTCACCGAAGAAGACGCGCCCATCATCAAATTGGTGAGTTTGATCATCATCGAAGCCTTTCGCAAACGGGCCTCGGATATTCACATCGAACCCATGGAGAAAAAACTGCGGGTGCGGTATCGGATTGACGGGGTGTTGCAGGAAGTGGACAGCCCGCCCAAACGTCTGCAGTCCGCGATCATTCAGCGCTTGAAAATCATGTCCAACATGAAAATCGCCGAAAAGCGGGTGTGTCAGGACGGACGCATCCAAATCAACGTCATGGGCCGCGATCTCGACCTGCGCGTCTCTGCGGTGCCCTCCAACCACGGCGAATCCATCGTCATGCGTATTTTGGACAAAGACAGTCTGAAACTGGGGTTGCCGGAATTGGGCTTCTTTACCGACGACCAGCAAACCTTCCGTCACATGATCAGTTTGGCCGACGGGATCGTGCTGGTGACCGGGCCCACCGGTTCCGGCAAAACCACGACCCTGTATTCCTGCTTGAACGAAATCAACAAACCCGACCGCAAAATCATCACCGTGGAAGATCCGGTCGAATACCAGCTCAGCGGGATCAACCAGGTGCATGTGCGTTCGGACATTGGCCTGACCTTTTCCGCGGCCCTTCGCTCGATCCTCCGTCAGGCGCCCAATATCATCATGATCGGGGAAATCCGTGACATCGAAACCGCCGAGATCGCGGTAAATGCCTCCTTGACCGGTCACTTGGTGTTCAGCACCCTGCATACCAACGACGCCCCCAGCGCCATCACCCGTTTGATTGATATCGGCGTGAAGCCCTTCCTGGTGGCCTCCTCGATTCGGGGAATCATGGCCCAGCGTCTGGTTCGGAAAAATTGTTCCAAATGCTCGAAACCCTACCAAGCCACGGACCGGGAATTGCGGTCTTTGGGGGCATTGGCCTCGCAAGTCGAGGACGTGCAGTTGGCTCGCGGGGAGGGATGCGAGGATTGCAACCATACCGGCTACTCCGGGCGCATCGGGATTTTCGAGATTTTCGCGATTACCGAAGAAGTGCAACACATGATTTACAGCGGGGTGGATTCCGGGGAATTGCGCCGCAAGGCCCGGGAACTGGGCATGCGGACCCTGCGCGAAGACGGATTGCGGAAAGTGATTGCCGGACAAACCACCCTGGAAGAAGTCTTCCGGGTCACCATGGGAGATGCTGAATAATGACCTTGTCCTCAAGTGAAGTGAAAATGGAAGACCTCCTCACCCTGGTGGTGGAGGAGGGGGCGTCGGATTTGCACATCGAAGTGGACAGTCCTCCGGTTTTACGCATCCATGGGCACCTTAACCCCCTGGAAACCGATTCCTTGCGTCCGGAAGACACCGACCGCCTGATGCGGGCCATCACCAGCGAGGACAATATCGCCCAGCTCATGGAGTCCGGTGGCGCGGATTTCGGCTTTGGGTTCAAGGATTTGGCCCGCTTCCGCGTGAGTATTTTCAAACAGAAAGGGGCGGTGGGCATGGTCTTGCGGCAAATCCCCAACGACCTGTTGACTCTGGAGCAGATCGGCTTGCCCCCGCAGACCAAAGAGTTGTTGTACCGTCCCAAGGGCCTGATCCTGGTGACCGGCCCCACCGGTTCCGGGAAATCGACCACCCTCGCCAGCATGATCAACATCATCAACGAAGAGCGCGACACCCACATCATCACCGTCGAAGATCCCATTGAATTTTACCACGAGCACAAAACCAGTTTGGTGATTCAGCGGGAAGTCGGGGTGGACGTGGGGTCCTTCAAGCGGGCTTTGGTCAGTTCCTTGCGACAAGATCCCGACGTGATTTTGGTGGGGGAGATGCGGGATTTGGACACCATGGAGGCGGCGATTACCGCCGCCGAAACCGGACACTTGGTCTTCGCCACCCTGCATACCACCGGGGCCGCGCGCACCGTGGACCGGATTGTCGATGCGTTTCCCACCAGCCAACAGGAACAGATTCGCACTCAGCTCGCCTCCACCTTGCAGGCGGTGATTTCCCAGGTGTTGTTGCCCCGCATCGACAGGGATGGACGGGTGGCCGCCTTTGAAATCATGATCTCCACCCCCGGCATTCAGGCCTTGATTCGCGACAACAAAACCTTCCGCATCACCTCCGACATTCAAACCGGCGCACGTCATGGGATGGTCACACTGGACACCTCCCTGCTCAACTTGTACCGCAAAGGGATCATTAGCTTTGAAAACATGATTCTCAAAGCCAACGACCCCGAATCCCTCGCCCAAAAAGTCCAGGCAGGCTAACCTCATTTCCCCAAAAAACCTTATGGCCGATCTCACCCAATCCGATTTTTTACTCGATCACCTGCTCGACAACGGCTACGTCAGTCAGGACCAAGCCGAGGACGTGCTCGACGAGCATTCCCGCACCGGGCGTTCCATTCGCAACATCCTGCTGGACATGGAATTGTTGGATGAAGATACGTTGATGGAGCAACAGGCGTTGCTCATGGGGGTCCGCGTGCTCGACCTGAGCCGTCACCACATCGATGTCGAGATCGTCAAACAGATCCCGTCCTCCATGGCCCGGATGTACAACCTGGTGCCCGTAGATTCCGATCCCATCAGCTTGGAACTGGCCACCTGCGAGTTCATTACCCCCGAAATCGTGGACGAGCTTCGTTTCGTGGTGGGCAAAGACGTCACCTTCGTGATTTCCAAAGAGCGGGACGTCAAGGATCACCTGCTGAAATACTTTGGGGATGACTCCACGGATTCCGTGGGGAACATGATCACCGAGTTGGAAGGCGAGTTGGAGGATGCCGGGGATATCGGGGAGGGCACGAACCTGACCGAAGAGGACTTGGCCAGTTCCGCCAACGCCGCCCCGGTGATTCGCTTTGTGAACCTGGTGTTGTATCAGGCGGTGCAGGACCGGGCCTCGGACATTCACTTCGAGCCTTTCGAACACGAATTCAAGATCCGCTATCGCGTGGACGGGGCCCTGTACGAGATGGCGCCCCCGCCCAAACACTTGGCCCTGCCCGTGATTTCCCGTATCAAGGTCATGTCCGGTCTGGACATTTCCGAGCGCCGCCTGCCCCAGGACGGGCGCATTCAGCTCAACATCGCCGGTCGCCCGGTCGATTTCCGCGTGTCCTCCCTGCCTACCCAGTTTGGCGAGAGCGTGGTGCTCCGCGTGTTGGACCAAAGCGCGGTGGGGCTGGAACTCGAACGTCTCGGCATGCCCGACGACGTCTATGAGAATTTCACCCAGGACATCAACATGCCCAACGGGATTATTCTCGTCACCGGACCCACCGGTTCGGGCAAAACCACCACCTTGTACGCCGCCCTGGGCCGGCGCAACGAAGTCGGCGTGAAAATCCTGACCGCGGAAGAGCCGGTGGAATATGACATTGACGGCATCGTGCAGGTGAACGCCAACCACCGGATCGGCCTGACCTTCGCGAGCATTCTCCGCGCCTATTTGCGGCAGGACCCCGACGTGATTCTGGTGGGGGAAATCCGGGATTTGGAAACCGCGCAAATTTCGGTGCAAGCCTCGTTGACGGGCCACTTGGTCTTCAGCACCCTGCACACCAACGACAGTGCCGGGGCCGTGACCCGACTGATTGACATGGGGGTCGAGCCCTTCCTCATCGCCTCCACCATTCAGTCGGTGATGGGGACCCGCCTGGTGCGGACCATCTGCAATGATTGCCGCACGTCCTACCAGCCCGACGACCTTCAACTGTCCGGCCTGGGACTCACCCGCGAGGCCGTTGGCGACAACCCCTTCTATTACGGCACCGGGTGTGCGAATTGCAATGAAACCGGATACCACGGACGCCGGGGGATTTACGAATATTTGAAAATCAGCGATCCCATTCGGAGCCTGATTGCCGAGCGTCGTCCGACCGTTGTCATGCGTGACCGTGCCCGCGAATTGGGCATGCGTACCTTGCGGGAAGACGGGATACGCTGTATTCTCGACGGCCTCACCACCTTCGAGGAGATCGTCAAGTACACTTGAAAAAAAATTCAACTTCACAAGCTTCCTGCTTGCAGAAGCGTGTTCGATTCGTGTAGAGTCCCAAGTATGACCGACCCATCCAAATTGCCAGGAGACCCCGATGCCAAAATTTCGATTTGAAGCCGTGAATCAAAAAGGGGATCCTTTTTCCGGAAACGTTGAAGCCGCAGATGCGTCCGCGGCCACTTCCTTGATCCGTGAAAAAGGATTGATTCCCACCAACGTGACCCCGGCGACAGGGGGAAGCGCGGGCAAAGGGAAATCCGCGGCCAAGCCGGGAGCCAAAGGCAAGCCCAAGGCCGGCGCATCGGGCGCAAAAAACAAAGACATTGCCATGCCCGCCTTCCTGCAAAAGGTCAAACCCAAGGAGCTGATGGCCTTTACCCGCCAGTTGGCCACATTGGTCAATGCCGGTCTGCCCTTGGTGCGCGGGCTCAAGGTGTTGGGTCGCCAGGAAAAAAATCCGATGTTGAAAAAAGCGGTTTCCGATATGACCGATGCCATTGAGAGTGGCAGCAACTTCGCCGAGGCCCTGGTGCAACACCCCAGAATTTTCGACAAACTCTTCGTGAACATGGTCAAGGCCGGGGAGGTCGGCGGCGTGCTCGACAAGGTGTTGTTGAGTTTGGCCGAATTCATGGAGAAAATCGAGAAAATCAAAAACAAAGTCAAGGGCGCGATGGTGTATCCGATCGTGGTCTTGACCTTGGCCGGCGGTATCTTGGCGTTCCTCATGGTCTTCATCATCCCCAAATTCGAAGAGATTTTCGAAGATGTGATGCAGGGGGCGCCTTTGCCATGGCTGACCAATCAGGTGGTGGGGGTTTCCCGAAACTTCATCACCATCGGCCCCCTGATCCTTGTGTTCATTTTCTTGCTGAGCGTGGGCCTGAAAATGGCGCGAAAAACCGAAAAAGGCGCCTACACCCTCGACTATATGAAGTTGCACATGCCCCTGTTCGGCACCTTGTTCATGAAAGGCGCCATCGCGCGTTTCACCCGGACCCTCGGGGAACTCATGGATTCCGGCGTCCCGGTTCTCCAGGCCCTGACGATCGTGGGCGAAACCTCCGGCAACGCCGTGGTCGAACAAGCCGTGCATGTGGTGCATGACGCCGTGAAAGAAGGGGAAAACATCGCCCCGACCCTGGCCTCCACCAACATTTTCCCCCCCATGGTCGTCTCCATGGTGGAAGTGGGCGAGGAAACCGGCGAATTGCCCTCCATGCTCCGCCGGATTGCCGACAACTTTGACGACGAGGTCGACAACGCCGTGGCGGGTCTGACCTCGGTCATCGAACCTTTGTTGATTGTCTTCCTGGCCCTCATCGTGGGTGCCATCGTGATCGCGCTCTTTCTTCCATTGATCGGCATCATCGACGGACTCAATACCCAGGGCGGTTGACCCGTCCCCGGGGACCCGGATCAACATCCGGGTCGATTGAAGTCCGGCGACGGATTCCGTCCGGGAGGTGCTCGGGAAGCCCGCCGGCGATGCCCGGACGCATCGCCGGAGATTTCCGGTCCCTTGCCCCCCGGGCGTCGGACCGGATTCCCCGCGCTTGCGGGGGCACGCCATTTTTGTCTTTTCTGAATAGTCTCTCATGTGCCCCATAAAACGGAATTCCGGATTCACAGTCATTGAACTGTTGGTGGTGATCGCGATTCTCGTGATCATCGCGGG
>PXAS01000228.1 GCA_003565815.1 PVC group bacterium | reverse complement strand
TGCGTCCACAAAATCCGCCACCGGATCGGCTACGACCTGATCCGGACCGTGGCCGGGGTGGGGTATAGCTTTACGGAGGTGGTGGAGCGGGGGCGGGTTCGGTTGTGACTGGCACCCTGGCGGGCTACGCCCAGGCGCAATGTTCGATATGCGGTCTGATATCAGCACCGTCGGCAATTTCGACCGCCACCTCGTGCGGTACAAGCATGGCGGTGAAACCGTGCGCGTAACCTGCCGGAACCCGGCCACGGTCGGCCTGGTCCTGAATGACACGGGAATTTGGAAGGCACCCCTACTCACAGATGCCCCAATTCCTTTGAACGTCTCGCCTAGGAAGCCACAAAACCCAAAATACGGGTCAGGGTATAGGTCGGCAAATTTTAGGGCCTTCCAGGAGCGATTTCGCGCTCGCTCGGGTGGGGGGATCCCGATGCTTTTCCACAGAGTCGCGGCGAAGCTTCCGCGTGTCTGGAGCTCGCGTCGGTGTAAATGGAGGCTATTCCTTAATGTTTTTGCATAGTCGCCAGAGGCGCGGCGTGTCTGGGAGGTCTGCAGCCCTACAGAGCCACCTGTCGCTCTTGAAGGCGATGTGCCCTTCGTTTGCCACATTCTGCAAGCGTTGACCACGCTGGGCGTAGTTGTTACGATCTAAACAGATATAGATCTAAGTGGTCCGATTGGATCTGCTAATGAACGTTGCCTGCCAGCACCCTGGCAGTTTGGGCGTGGTCACGACGATGTCTATGCCGCGTGGCTGGCATGTCACTGAGGTTGTATTAGCTTGGGTTATGAAGGGGGCGTAGCATGACAGACCAAGGAAGAAATTGCTGGGATTGCGACTATCAGCAAATAGGCGGCGAGACGTTTCTCGGTATGTGTACTTACTTTAGTGCCATCGGTAAGCCTAATAAAGAGATTCCCCCCCAAATCGTAGACGAAGGCTGCAAGCATTGGCGGCCAAAGGAGACTGCCGACAACAAGGTGCGCTGATATGCAAATCACGCACTATCACGCCAAATATTACGCGCACCGTTTGTCGTGTCGTGCCCCGGACGGGATGGATCGTCTATCCCGATCTCTCTTTGACGCCTCCGTAGACCTGAATCCTCACCAGATCGAAGCAGCACTGTTCGCCTTAAAGTCGCCCATCGCCAAGGGGGTTATTCTTGCCGACGAGGTTGGCTTGGGCAAAACCATTGAAGCGGGTATTGTGCTTTGTCAGTTCTGGGCAGAGCGTAAACGTCGGCTATTGGTTATTTCCCCGGCCTCTATCCGCAAACAGTGGGCACTTGAGTTGGAGGAAAAGTTCCACCTGCCTTCCATTATTTTGGACTCAAAGACCCATCGAGAAGCCCTGAAAGATGGATTCGTCAATCCATTTGACCGGAACGCCATCATTATCGTCTCCATGCACTTTGCCTCACGTAACGCGGAAGGCATCAAGGCGGTCAATTGGGACATGGCGGTTATCGATGAAGCCCATAAGCTCCGCAATGCCTATCGGGAAAGCAACCGCATTGGTCAGAACATCCGCTTCGCTTTGGAAGATGCACGGAAGATGCTCTTAACGGCTACGCCCCTGCAAAATTCCCTGCTTGAATTGTACGGGTTGTGTTCCCTTTTGGACGACCGCATCTTTGCCGATGTCCCCTCGTTCAGAACCCAATATATGAATTCCGATGGGGATATTCCCGGACTTCAAGCTCGATTGGCGTCATTCTGTAAAAGAACGCTTCGGGAACAGGTGCAGGAGTACGTGCCCTATACCAACCGAAGACTGATTACCCGACCCTTTGAGCCGACCAGCCAGGAACAGCAACTGTACAACGCGGTGTCCGCCTTCCTTCAACGTAAAGACACGTATGCGATGCCCTACCGTCAAAAGCATCTGACCGCGTTGATTGTCCGCAAACTGCTCGCATCATCACCACTTGCCGTAGCGGGCACATTGGATGCCATGCGTAAACGCCTCGTCGTCCTCATGGAAACCGAAACCGACACACCCATCATTCAGGAGATTGTTGAATCCGACGATATCGAGTCCGAGATTCTGGATGAATTGCTGGAGGACGAACAGGAACTGATAGAATTCGAAGGGGCTACAGAATCCGAGTCCGCGATAGACAAAGAGAAGGTGCAAGCGGAAATAGACGAACTGACCCGCTACATCGAATGGGCATACGACATCGGAGTTGATACAAAAGCAAAAGCTCTCCTAAAAGCTTTGGATATCGGCTTTGACCATATGGAAAAGTCGGGGGCATCACGAAAAGCCGTCATTTTTACGGAATCCCGCCGGACACAGGAATACGTCAAAGCCTT
Organism: PVC group bacterium; assembly: GCA_003565815.1. Classification (GTDB taxonomy): domain Bacteria; phylum Verrucomicrobiota; class Kiritimatiellia; order SS1-B-03-39; family UBA6053; genus PXAS01. Next base: position 4,054 of record PXAS01000228.1, on the reverse strand, counting down.
CTTGGAAACGAATGGTCATCGCGGACGGGTCGTGGCGTTCAATGGCACGAATTCAGGGGAAGATGCCAACGCGATTTTGGAGGAATGGCAACGAAACAACCGATCAACAGGACGCATTACCGGCTCACGTGCCGTAGATGTTCGCACAGCCCTTCTCGACCACTTCCGTCATGACGCCGATATTCTCGTGGCAACCGAGGCGGGAGCCGAAGGCGTAAACCTGCAATTCTGTTCCCTCGTCATCAACTTCGACCTGCCGTGGAACCCCCAACGAATCGAACAGCGTATCGGACGTTGCCACCGATATGGACAGAAACACGATGTCGTTGTCATCAACTTCGTGAACAAGAAGAACGAAGCCGATTGCCGGGTCTACGAGCTTCTTGAACACAAGTTTCACCTGTTTGAAGGCGTATTCGGGGTGTCCGACGGCGTATTGGGAGCCATCGAGTCAGGTTTGGATTTCGAGCGTCGCATCTTGGATATTTATCAGGAGTGTCGGTCTCCCGAAGCCATTAAAGAGGCGTTCGACCAGCTTCAAGCCGAATTTGAGGAGCGAATCAATGACCGCCTATCGGATACCCGCAAAGCTCTTATGGAAAACTTCGATGTCGATGTCCATGACCGCCTGCGGGTACATCTTGCCGACACGCAAGCCTTTCTCGACCGATTTACCCGCATGTTTTGGGACTTAACCCGCCATATCCTTGTCTCAAACGCGGACTTCAATGACACCGAACTTCGGTTCCGGCTGAAGGACGCCCCTGCCGTCAATGTCCGGCCGGGGCAATACAAACTGATATCGAAGGAGCACACCAATGTGGAGGGCGACTTTCTGTATCGGCTATCCCATCCCCTTGGTGAATATGTCATCAATCAGGGGCTATCTCTGGAACCCGCCCCCGCCGAAATATCGTTCGATGTATCTCGCCACCCCGTAAAGCTCTCACAGGTGCAGGCTCTTAAAGGACGAAGCGGATGGCTGACGCTCGAACGCCTTGTCATTGAAACGTGCGACACGGAAGAATACCTCCTCTTCTCGGGTTTTGAAAGCAAGGGCAATGCCTTAACCCAAGAGGAATTAGAGAAGCTGTTCCAGTGCCGTGGCGAGCATATGGGCGGAATAGAGGTGCCCGCCGACATACTCGAACGACTGGACGCAGAAACAAATCGTCACGCAAAGGGAATTACGGCACAATCTCTTGAACGGAATAGTGTCCACTTCAACGAAGCCCGCGAACAGCTATACAAATGGGCAGACGATATGGAGTTGGCGGTTCAAAAGGAACTGCAACAGACAAAAGAACAGATAAAGAGCCTGAACCGTGACGCTCGAAAAGCGGTCACGCTTGAAGATCAGAACGAACTGCAACGCCGGATTCAGGAACTCGAAAAGAAAAAACGCCGACAACGGCAAAAGATATTCGACGTGGAAGACGAAATTGAGGTAAAACGAGACCGCTTAATCGAGGACTTGGAAAGACGGATGACCCAGAAAATCAACCGTTCCCGCCTATTTACGATTCGATGGAACGTCGTTTGATGGAGATGCCATGAGCCAGAAGCTTGAACAACTGAAAGACAAACTGCGGGAACTGTTCCAGCTGAACCGACCCGACCTCGACTTCGGTTTCTACCGAATAATGCATGCCAAGCAGGAGGAGATCGACCGCTTTCTCGACCAAGACCTTCTGCCACAGGTTAAGGACGGACTTGCCAGCCTAAACCAAGCCGGAAGTGCCGAATTGGAAGAAGCCATCAAGCAGGCACAGGCACTCGGCGTAGATCCCGACACCATCCCCAAAGTCCGCGAATTGAAAGAAAAATACAAAGGGCAAGCTGACCTGCCCAAGATGGAAGACGAAATCTATTCCCATCTCTACCGCTTCTTTTCCCGATACTACGACAGCGGGGACTTCATCTCCATGCGACGCTACAAGGAAGGCGTCTATGCCATACCCTACGAAGGGGAGGAAGTCGTCCTGCATTGGGCAAACAAGGATCAATACTACATCAAATCCAGCGAGAACCTTCGGGATTACACCGTTAAATTGAGCGATGGCGGCGATGCCCCACGACTGCACTTCAAACTCGTGGAAGCCGACATCGAAAAGGACAATCGCAAAGCCTCCGAAGACAAGAAGCGGGTGTTCATATTCAACCCCGACCGCACCGAAGTATCCGACTCGGAAATCGTGCTCGGCTTTGAATTCCGACCCGACGAACAGAACCGCAAGCAGGAAACGCTCATCAATGAATGCGTCGAGCACGTAAAATCGCACGTCGCGGACTTTGGCGAAATCGGCATCAAACTGCTCTCCTTAAATCCGACCGAAAAGCAGAAAGACCGAACAGTGCTCGAAAAGCATCTGACGGACTACACATCCACGAACACCATGGATTATTTTATCCACAAGGATTTGGGGACGTTTCTGCGAAGGGAACTCGACTTCTACATCAAGAACGAGGTCGTGCATCTTGACGACATTGAAAATGAAACCGCGCTACGCGCCGACCAGTACCTTGCCCAGGTCAAAGTCATTCGTCAGATTGCCCATAAGATAATCACGTTTCTTTCCCAGCTGGAGGACTTCCAGAAACGGCTATGGCTCAAGAAAAAATTTGTCGTTGAATCCCAGTATTGCATAACACTCGACCGGGTCCCCGAAGACCTATACCCCATAATCGTCGAGAACGATGCTCAATGGGATGAATGGGAACGACTCGGATTCCGCCTCGAAGAAGATAAGAAGGCGAAGAATGGCAAGCAAGGCGACTTGGGCTTGGAGGTTGGCAAGGTGCCCGCATTCCGAACGCTCGATTATCTCAAAGCCTTCCCGTACATGGTCATCGATACCGCTTTCTACGATGCCGACTTTAAGAGGCGTCTGCTTGCGTCCATTGAGAATATCGACGAACAGCTTGATGGGCTGTTGATTCATTCGGAGAACTTTCAAGCTCTTAATCTTATTCAGGAACGATATCGCGACAGTGTTCAAGCTCTCTATCTTGATCCCCCTTACAATGCTTCTGCCACAGAAATACTTTACAAGAATGGGTATAAAAGCTCTTCATGGTGTGCCCTGATGTATGAACGCCTCCTCCTGTCTCGCAACCTCATGGCGACAACCGGCGTGTCGTGCATCACCATCGATGACTACGAACTATACAATCTCCAAAAGTTGTGCGACTCGATCTACAGCCCCGATGGTTATCTAGCCACTGTGCTCATCCGCAACAACCCGTCAGGTCGCTCAACAGTTGCCGGATTCGCCGTCTGCCACGAATACGCCTTGTACTACGCCGATGATGCGGCGAAATGTACAATTGGTCGATTGCCTCATTCCGATGAACAGAAGAGTCGTTATGACTTACAGGATTCGAGTGGCAAGCCTTACGAATGGGAAAACTTACGAAAAAGTAGTGCCGGATCATATAGGCATGACAGACCGAAGCAATTCTTTCCAATCTATTTCAATGCCGTAACACGCGATCTGCGAATCCCTTCATGCCAATGGAGCAATGAGCATAAATCATGGGTAATCGATGATGACCTAGAAAAAGACGAGGTGGCTGTATATCCCAGAGATTCACAAGGTCGAGAGCGTGTGTGGAATTTTGGCATCGAACGGGTCGCTCAGTCCATTGATGACATAAAAGCGGAGGTGAAGGGGAATGATGCAATTGAGCTATATAAGAAGAAGTATCTTCATGAGGAGGGCATCTTGCCGAGAACATGGTGGGATAACTCGAAATATTCAGCACGCGACAATGGTACCCGCACGTTGAGCAATTTATTCGCAGGAATTAAGCTGTTCGATTTTCCCAAAGCCGTATCCGCCGTCGAGGATTGCCTTCAAGTCGGAGGCTTGACGCCCGGCACTATCAGTCTCGATTATTTTGCAGGTTCTGGAACAACAGCCCATGCAGTGCTTGGCATGAATCGCGAGGATGATGGGGCACGTAAATTCATTCTCATCGAGATGGGCAATCACTTTGACACCGTTCTCAAGCCCCGTATCCAAAAGGTCGTGTTTTCCAAGGACTGGAAAGA
>PXAS01000284.1 GCA_003565815.1 PVC group bacterium | reverse complement strand
TTTCGACGGGCAGGGCGTGAACCGGGGAGCGCCGGTGGTGCGGCGGGTGGCGGACATCCGTACCGCGGACAATCAGGCGCTGGTGCCGGCGCAACGTCTGGAGGGACCCGACGGGGGTTCCTCCGTGGTGAGCCTGAGTCCCTCGGAGCGCAAGCGCATGTTTGTCGCTGGCCATGCCAATGGCGCCATCCGTCTGCACAACGCCACCGTGCGGCAGACCCAGTTCGAGGTGAATTTGAAAGGGGGCGATCCGGCGGCCTTCGTGTTGCTGAACCCGCGCGACACCGGTTTGATCGGCATCAGCGACGGCAATGTCAGCCTGTGGAATATCTCCGTGCCCCATTCCGAGGCCACCTTGCGCGGATATTTCGCTCCGATCTGGTACGAGGGGTACGACGAACCCCGCCACGTCTGGCAATCCACCGGGGGCACGGACGATTTCGAGTCCAAATTCGGGATCATGCCCCTGGTGTTCGGCACCGTGAAAGCCACCTTGTATTCGATGATGTTCGCGGTGCCGATCGCCCTGCTCGCGGCCATTTACACCAGTGAGTTTCTGCATCCCAAGGCCCGGGCCAAGATCAAGCCGGCGGTGGAAATGATGGCCAGCCTGCCCAGCGTGGTGCTGGGGTTTCTCGCGGGCTTGGTGCTGGCGCAATACATCGAAACCCGGGTGCCCGCCACGCTCTTGTCGTTTCTCACCGTGCCTTTCACCCTGATTTTCGTGGCCGGATTCTGGCAACTGTTTCCCCGCGCCGTGCAAATGCGGTTCAAGGCATTTCGTTTTCTCATCATGTTCCTCGCGGTGCCGCTGGGCGTGCTGATCGCCGGCATTCTCGGCCCCCGGGTAGAGGCCCGCCTCTTCCAGGTGGAGATCCTCGACGAGGCGGTGGCCGAAGAGCTGGTCGCGGAACTCTCCGTGGCCGAGTTCACCCGCACGGACGAAGGCACCATCGTCGTCCAGGATATCCGCACTTGGCTGAGCGCCCATCGCCAAGACCCCGACGCGCCCAAATTCCGCAGCAGCCCGGTGGGGGGATGGATGATCCTGTTCCTGCCGATTTCATGCTTCTTCACGGTATTTTTCACCATCAAAACCATCAACCCCATGTTGCTGTCCAAGTTCGCGGGAGCTTCCCGGATTGTTTTTGCGTTGATCGACCTTTTGAAATTCGTGTTGGCGGGGGTGCTGGCCCTGCAGATTGCTTTTTGGCTTTCCCATCTTTTCGGGATCTTTTGGGATCCGCGGGGCAGTTACATCGACCAGTACGGCCAGCGCAACGCCCTGGTGGTCGGTTTCATCATGGGCTTCGCGGTGATTCCCATCATTTACACCATCGCCGACGACGCCATGAGCGCGGTGCCCGGCCATCTGCGCTCCGCCTCCCTCGGCGCCGGGGCCACCCGCTGGCAAACCGCCGTGCGCATTGTCGTCCCCACTTCGATGAGCGGGCTCTTCTCCGCGGTGATGATCGGCTTTGGCCGGGCGGTGGGCGAAACCATGATCGTGCTCATGGCCGCGGGCAACACCCCCATCATGGAATGGAACATTTTCAGCGGCTTCCGCACCCTCTCCGCCAACATCGCCGTGGAAATGATGGAAGCCGTGGAAGGCTCCACCAATTATCGCACCCTCTTTCTCACGGCGGTGATCCTCTTCTCCATGACCTTTGTCATTAACACCATCGCCGAGAAAATCCGGCAAAGCTTTCGCAAAAAGGCCTATCAGCTATGACCGACCTCCCCAAAAATTCCAAACTGGGTACCCGCAGCCGAAGCGCGGGCAGGAGAAGCATGTCCCTCTATGCCGAGGGGGAGCCGATGGTTTGGCTTACCGGCGGAGCCTTGGCCTTCTCCCTGCTGATGATTCTGGCGATGCTGGTGTACGTGTTTTACATGGGCTTTTCCAACTTTTGGCCCCAGCGGGTGTCGAAAATCACCACCCATGCCGGACAGGTACACATGGGCTCGGTCTCCAGGGTGCAAACCTACAAACCCAGCCTGGCCAACGTGGACCGCCTGCCGGAGGCCTTGCGCGACGCCACCCGAGAGCAACTCCTCGAAACCGACGGGTATACCTTGCGCACCCTGCTCTACACCGGAAACTACGATTTGACCGGCACCCGTTTTCAGTGGGTGTCCGATTACGAGATCGACGCCCGTGAATATCCGGAATGGGCCCTGCTGGTCGAGCGCCGCATGGACGGAAATTTTTACGGCATGCCCGTGGCCTTTGAACGGGATGGCGAGCCGGTGACCGAATCTCCCGGGGAAATCTGGGAACACTACCGGGAAATCCACCCGGAGGTGCGCAGACGTTTTCGGGAACGCGAGCGCATCCGCACCGTGGAAATGGGACGGGTCAACCGCCGCCAGGAAACCGCGCGCCGCCGGCTCGTGGAAGCCACCAACCGATTTGCAAACGACGACCTTTCCGCGGAGGAACTGGACCTTGTCCGGCAAGAGACGGAGGCGATCATTGCAGATACCCGGAAGGAGCACGCGGAACTGACCGAGCGGGTCGATGCGATCAACACCGAAAACCGTCGTTATGGTTTGGTGATGGAGACCGATCAGGGGCGACGTCACACCCTGTTTTTCGACGACATCGTCCTGGCGTTTCCGGGCAACCAACTCAGCCTGTTCCAGAAGGTGCGGATCTTCGGGGAGCGTTGGCGGGAGTTCATCTTCGACGACCCGCGCGAAGCCAACATGGAAGGGGGCGTTTACCCCCAAATCATCGGCACGGTGACCATGACCCTGGTGATGACCATTTTCGTGGTGCCCTTTGGGGTGATTGCGGCCCTGTATTTGCGGGAATACGCCAAACCGGGGCCGATCGTGAGCGCGGTGCGCATTGCCATCAACAACCTCGCCGGGGTGCCGAGCATCGTGTTCGGGGTGTTTGGACTCGGCTTCTTCTGTTACATCATGGGGGGATATCTGGACGACTGGTTTTATTCGGCTTCCCCGGTGCCCACCTACCGCGGGGGCGGGGTGCTCTGGGCCTCGCTCACCCTCGCCTTGCTCACCCTTCCGGTGGTGATTGTGGCCACGGAAGAGGCGCTCTCCGCAGTGCCGGGTTCCATGCGCGAAGGGTCTTACGCCTGCGGAGCCAGCAAATGGCAAACCATCAAGCGCATCGTGCTTCCCCGGGCCATGCCCGGGATCATGACCGGCATGATTCTCGCCATGGCCCGCGGGGCGGGGGAGGTGGCGCCCCTCATGTTGGTGGGCGCGGTGAAACTCGCCCCCAGTCTCCCCTTTGACATCCACAATCTCTCCGGAACCCTGGGGCCGATCCCCACCGGACCCATTCACCTGGAACGCAGTTTCCTGCATCTGGGTTTCCACATTTACGACCTCGGCTTCCAGAGTTCCGACTCCGAAGCCGCCCGCCCCATGGTCTTCACCACCACCTTGTTGCTCATCACCATTATTGTGTTGCTCAACCTCACCGCCATCATGATCCGCACCCGATTGCGCAAGAAGTTTCAATCCGGCGCATTTTAACCCCTCTACCATCAGGAAAAACCCGTATGACCGCAGAAACCCTGGAACAAGCTCCGCCCAACACACAGCGGACGAGCGTCGGCAACCGCCTCGAGGAAATCGCCGCCGGCGAGCAGGTCCGCTCCGAAATCCACCCCGAGCTGGCGAAAGAGGACAACATCCTCTCCATTGAGCATTTCAACCTCTGGTACGGGCGGGCCCAAGCCTTGTACGATATCAACATGAGCGTGCCCAAAGGCAAGGTGACCGCCCTGGTCGGACCCTCCGGTTGCGGAAAATCCACGCTGTTGCGTTCCGTCAACCGCCTCAACGACCTCATCGACATCGTCCGCATCGAAGGGGACATGAAGATCAACGGATCTTCCGTGTACGCGCCCAACGTGGACGTCATCGAATTGCGCAAACGCATGGGCATGGTGTTCCAGAAATCCAATCCCTTTCCCATGAGCATCTACGAGAACGTGGTGTACTCCCTGCGGATCGACGGGGAGCGCAACAAAAAGGTGCTCGACGAAGTTTGCGAGCGCAGTCTGCGCGGCGCCGCCATTTGGGACGAGGTGAAAGATCGTCTGCAGGAAAGCGCCCTCGGCCTGTCCGGCGGACAGCAACAGCGGATTTGCATCGCCCGCGCCATTGCCGCCGAGCCCGAGGTGCTGCTCATGGACGAACCCTGTTCCGCGCTCGACCCCATCGCCACCAACAAGATCGAAGACATGATCGACGCCCTCAAAGGCGAGTACACCATCCTCATCGTGACCCATAACATGCAACAGGCCGCCCGCACCAGCGACTACACCGCCTTCATGTATTTGGGACGGCTGATTGAGTATGGACCCACCGACACCATTTTCCAAAAGCCCCGATTGATCGAAACCAAAGACTACGTGACCGGCCGTTTCGGCTGAGGTCTCGTCAACAGAAAGAAAACACCATGGAGAACAACATGAAAACCAAACTGAAAAAAATGACCGCGTTGATATTCGCCACCGCCGCCCTTGTCGGTTGTGCCACTGCAGAAGGCGTCAAGGCCGGCGCTTCCAACGCCCCGTATGCCAAAGCCGGGTTTTATACCAGCCTTGACAATGATGGACGTCTTTGGGTGTTCCCCGAAGGGAGCCAAGACCTCGCCGACTACAAGGAAAAAGGCAAGCCCGCCCGGCAGGTGCGCCGAATTGCCGCCGGGCCCCAGGGCCAAACGGTGATTTCCACCGAAATGGAACACATCAACGCCTATCTGGCGAACTAAGTATAGAGGGCGGAGGGCAGAGGGCACAGGTCGGAAAAGACTCTCTCCCTGCCCCCTGCTCCCTGCCCCTGATCTCTCCCCTCTTCCCCCCATACCCCCATGCTCAAACATTTTGACCGAGAAGTGGAGCTGCTCCACCGCCTTTTGATTTCACAAACCGACCGCGTCGGACACAACGCCCGCATTGTCCTGGCCTTCGACCCGGATGCCGGAGACTTCATCGACGACAAAACCATTGACCGCAACGAAGTCGAAATCGAAGAGGAATGCCTGAAAATCATTGCCCTCCATCAGCCCGTCGCCGATGATCTCCGTTTTCTCACCACCATCATCAAAACCAATTACAACATCGAACGCATCGGGGATTTGCTCGAAAATCTGCAGAAGCTGAATCTCAACCCCGAGCGGATTGAAAGCGATTTGGGCCCTCCCCCGGGAGAATTCGTCCAATTGTTCGCCCGCGTGGAGACCACCGTCCATCAGGCCGCCGAGAGCCTCGCCAATCGGGATGACCGGCTTGCGATGGAGATCTGGAAGACCAGCAAGGAAATCGAAGCGGACGCCCTGGCCCTGGTCGACCGATTCCGCGAACGCCTTCTCAAAGAAGCCGCCACCCCCGCGCTGCTCGACGGACTGCTCAGCATTCGTTACGCGAAACGTATCGCCAACAACGCCGCCAACGTCGCCAAAGAAGTGCTCTACCTGGTCACCGGCGAAATCGTCCGCCATCGCCGCCGTGAGTTCATGGGCTAGACCTCATGTTCAGGCTTTCCCATCACACTTTCGCATGCCCCCTTCGCCCCTGCCGGTGCGGAGACCGGCGCTCCTGTCCCCCTTCGCCCCTGCCGGTGCGGAGACCGGCGCTCCTGTCCCCCTTCGCCAACCATCACGATTTTCTAACGTGGCAAACATCAATCACTGACAGAACACCGATAAAGTGCGCATCGTTTTCCGGGCTGCCGGAAACATCGTAGCCTTGATTCCATAACCCGACGGCAAAACGCCGTGAACCCAACAGAAAGAACCCTATGAACACAACAAGACGAAACATATTCTCCTGCATCTGTATTGCCGGATTCGCCGTGCTCCCCACCTTGGCCCAACAAACCGTGCGTCCCGCATCCGGCGTGGTCACCGACCTGCAAATTCGCGGTCGCGTCCAAACCCAGTTCGGGTACACCACGACAGACAACGACGAAGGCAGCAGCGATTACAGCACCTTCGAAGTGCGTCGCGCCCGCATTGGTCTTCGCGGAACCTTCCCGGAGAGCATCCGCGGCCAATTGGAAGCCAACCTCGTGCCCGGCTCCAGCCTGAGCATGCGCAGCGCCTTCCTGCAGTGGCGGAAGAACAAACCCGCCTACATCAAAGTCGGTTTCGACAAGCCCCACAGTTCCTTGGAGGAAAACACCTCTTCCGCCCAGATCCTCACCGTGGAACGAACCCTCATCAGCAACACCGTTGCGGCGCCCGGCGCCATGAACGGTCTTTCCGTGGACGGCGACCTGGGAACCATTTATTATGGAGCCGGCGCTTACACGGATCAAGCAAACCGCAATCCCGACAACAGCAGTTCCGAATACCTGATCAACCTGCACCTCGGGATCAACCTCGACGGTGCCGTGGGTGAAGGATCGAAGCTTCGCATTCA
>PXAS01000182.1 GCA_003565815.1 PVC group bacterium | reverse complement strand
GTTGAGGGCCATGCGCAGGCGTTCCTCGCCACCGTGCATGTCCCGCCAGAGCCCTGCCGCCACCGGGCTTTGCTCCAGCCCGGTGCCCTGAAGGGGATCGTCGCGGAAGGCCCGCTTGTGGGCGAGGGCGAAAAGCGGAAAATGATCCGTCAGCCCTTTGGTCTCCGTGCCGTCGAAGGCCAACTCCACGGCGGCAAAGCGGTTGATCTCTTCGAAAATCTCCTGAATGTGCTGGTCGAGGACCTTCGGGTTTTCCGCGAACCATTCCTTTGCGGCTTGGTATCCCGCTTGCTCCTCGGCCAGGCGTTCGGGGGTCAGGATTTCAAAATGCGGGGCTTGCCGGGCATATCCGCCGGTGACGGGCATGTGGACCATGACGGGGTACAGGCCGGGTTCGACCCGCACCACCTCGTCGTCCCGAATTTCCGTGCCGTTCAACCACATGCGGACGTTTCTGGAGGACCATTTCAGGTTGGGGAAGGCGCGCACGGTTTTCGCTTGCTCCACTTCCCACAGGGTATAGAGCACCAGCGCCGTGCCTGCAGTGGGTCCCTCGGTTTCCCGAATCCATTCGCGCACCCGACGTCCGGGCGGAAAACCGCGGCCGGTGCTGCGAGTGAAAATTTTCATGCAGTCGCGGGGATAAAAGACGGGGTTTTCGCTTGCGGAAGCGGGGTGGTAGGGACGGAAGTCGAGGGAAACATCCCCAACGCTCACCCGGGTGCCGGGGACGGGTCGGGCATCCGCGAAGCCGCCCAAAGCTTTCAAGGGGTCGGGATCCGACGTGGGAAAGGGGCCGTTAGCAATCCATTCGGAGAACATTTCACCGTCCCGCAGGCGGACCGCGGGCATGCCGGGCGGCAGAATCAAATCCGCCGCGGGAGACACGGTTTTGATTTGTCCGGGTTCGGGGGGCGCAAAGGGCTCCAGCGGATCGTGGCGGATGGCCAGGGCGGCCAGTCCCGCCGCCGCAAGGTAGCGACGGTGTTCGGCGTGTCCGGGGCCCCGGTTTCGGGAAGCGGTTTCGCCGGCATATTGATAGCGTCCGCCGGTGTTGAAGCGGTCGGGCGGTTCCTCCCCGGTGCCGTTCGCGTAATATTCCACTTGTCGGAAGAGAAAGTGGCGGACGTTTTTGCGGAAGTCCTCTGGCCAGGCGGGGGCGCAAAAATCGTAGGCCAGGGCGATGTGGGCCACCCGATAGGCCTGCCGCCATTGGTTTTTGTCCGCCAGCGAGCCATACATGCCCTCCCAAACCCAGATCATGGCTTGCTCGGCGTGTTGTTCATCGCCGGTGAGCAGATACAGAAAGCCTTCTCCCGCCGCCCAGGTGGGTTTCATCATGGCTTCCGCGGTTTCGCCGTGGAAAGCGAAGCCCGCTTCCCGTCCCAGCCGCAAAAGCTCGCGGAGGGGCGTCATCCAGCGTTTTCCCTCCGGGGAGTTCGCGGTTTCACGCAGGGCCGGCAAATCCTCGGCGGAAAACAGAAGGTGTGGGTGCTCGGCGGTCCGTCCGGGGAGGCCGATGCATGCGATCAGGAAAAGCGATGCGAATTTCATGGGGATTTCCTTCCTTGAAACGTCGAGAGCACGTCCCGCATTCCCGTTTCGAATTCAATCAAATGTTCCCAATATCGCACCGTTTGTGCGCCCATTTTGAAAAGCACCTGATCCGCGGCCTTACCGGTTTCCGGTTCCGGGGGCGGGGAGTCGGAGACCGTCAGGACCAACGCCATTTGTTGGTTGACCCGGCGTTGCAATCCGGGAGCGCCCATGGCCGTGGAGGTGGCCACGGCTCCGAGGACACGCCGGGCGTGCTCCGGCATTTCCAGTTCGATTTCAGCCGCCAGGTCTTCCGGATCCTCCAACGTGAGATCGTGATCCAGCACGGCGTCTTCCCAGACCGGTTCCCGTTTGTCGTCCGGAGATCGCAACCAAAAACGAACCCGGGTTCCTTCATCCTCCGCGCTCAATTCGATGTGGGGAGCGGCGGGAAACAGCAACGTGCCCCGCAGGATGAGATTGTCCTCGGGCAACCTCGCGCTGAATTGATGTCCCTCGATCGTGATGTCCTCCGGCGACGCGCCGGGCAGAAGGATGGACGCATCCACGGCCCGCAACCCGAACCCATCGTGACCCCAGACGGAGACCCACATTCCCCGGGCGCCGGACGCCTCCGAAGCGTCCGCCGCCACCGTCCACCAAGTGCGGGCCCCTTCAAGCCGTTCCCGGTTGTCGGCGCGGTGATACATGTTGCGGTGCAGAGAAACGGAACCGCTCCCCGTCCGCGCGGTGCGAAGTTGGGCCCGTCCGGCCGGAATAGAGGAGGAAACCGCGGGTTCCCGCCCGGGCATGCCGGGATGGATCACCGGACCCTCCAGACGAAACCAAAGTCGTTCCCGATGGCGAACTTCCAGAATGTCGGCTTCGGTTTCCGAATGAATTCGGGTGGTCCATGACGTTTGGGGATTCTGCAACCACACGGTGTTTTCATGCGCGAGCGCGTGCCAACCTTCGGGAAATTCAGGCGCATTCCCCGCTCCCAAAGGGAACGGAAGCAAGAAGCCGAACATGAAAAGCGCACCCAGAGAGTGCGGAAAAATCCAATGTGAAATCATCATGCGCATAAAAAGCGTTTTTTTCAATGAAATGTCAAGCCCGACTCAGTTGGAATAGCATATTGGTCAATCGGCGAGCCCCCCTTCGAGAAGCCTTTGGCAGTGATAGGGCATGATGTTTCGATTTTTGAGAGGGTGTGGAGGGGGCATGGGATTTTTGGACAGGCTGCCAGGCCGAAAAAAAAAGAACAATTTTTCCAAGATTCGGGTATCCGCAAGCGTCCAACGCATGTAAGAAGGATGTTTGAAGCCCTCTAAGAACACACAACCGCCATGTTCAAACTCAACCCAAATGATCCCCCACAACAACAAATGGAGTCTTACCATGAAATTTTATCTCGCTCTTTTCACGCTGATTTTTACGGGACTGCTGATGGCCGATGAGCCGAAGGCGGAACCGACGCCGGTGACCGTTTCCCTGCAAACCCCGCATCCCGGCTTCGGTTTGCAAATCGAACGGGTGGTCCAAAAGGACGGGGAATTGCACGTCCTGGCCAAAGTGATCCCCCCGGATCCCGACGGCGACATGATGTTTGCCATGGTCATTTCCGAAGTCTCCGACACCGTGCATGTGACGGCGCCTGCCGGGAAAATCAATGCCTACGTCTATAATCGCACTTGGAGCTGGGATGATGACCGGGTCACCGCCCTGGAAAACGCCGAGGCCTTCAATGAAAAAGTTGAGGGTGGCGAGGCCGTGAGAATCGTCCGAATGAAACGGCGGAACGTCTCGAATCCGTAAACCCGGACGTACGGCCACGGACGAGGAAGCGCGTTTATTTCCCCATCCCGCGCAGGTGCGCCAGGCCGCCGTCTACATGAATGATTTCCCCGGTCACCCAGCTTTGGGCCGGGTCGATCAGCCAGGCAAGGGCGGAGGCGATGTCCTCCGCTTTGCCGAGGCGCCCGAGCGCGTGCATGTTTTCCGAAACCGATCTGGCGGGTCCTGAAGTCAAGTGTCGGGTCATCGGCGTTTCCGTGAGTCCGGGCGCCACCGCATTGATGCGAATGCCTTTGGGCGCGTAACTGGCCGCCGCCGCGCGGGTGAGCCCTTCCACCGCGCCTTTCGCGGCCGCGATGGATTCGTGGTTGACCATGCCGGTTCGGGCCGCCGCCGAGGACATCAAGGCCACGCTGTCTCCGGCTTTCATCTGTTTCACCGCCGCCTGCAAAATGGAAAAACTGCTGAACACATGGATGCGCATCACCTCCGTGAATTCCTTGGCCGTGGTCCGGTGAATGGGCTTGAGAAACAGGTTGCCAATGCAGTTCACGCAGGCCGTCACCGGATGTTCGTCGGATGTCGCCGACTCGAATGCCTTGGCCGCGCCATCCACCTGGGTGGCGTCGGCCACGATTTTCGTGACCGCCCCGGCCAATTCGTCCAACTTGTCCGCGTCACGTCCCACGGCGGTGACCGCCCAGCCTTTTTCGAGCAATAAATCCGTGAGGGCCCGACCGATTCCGCCCGTCGCTCCGAATATGATGGCATGTTGCGTCATGATTTTTCTCCCGTGCATTGTGTTTTGATGTGTTCGGCCTGTTCCCGAATGCGCGCTTGTTCCGCTTCGGAAAGACGTTCCAGATTGCGAACCTGAAGTTTCATGCGCGGATGCGCCGCAAACCGGTCCCGGTGCCGAATCAGAAAATCCCAATACAGCGTCGTGAACGGGCAGGCGGTTTCTCCGGTTTTTTGATCGGGACGGAATTTGCAGTGTTTGCAATAATTGCTCATTCGATTGATGTACTGTCCGCTGGCCACGTAGGGTTTGCTGGCCATCACTCCGTCATCCGCATATTGCGACATCCCCAGGGTATTGGGCAGTTCCACCCACTCGACCGCATCCAGATACACGGCCAAATACCATTCGTGTGTCTGCCGGGGATCCACGCCCAAAAGCAGCGAGAACAATCCGGTCACCATCAGGCGCTGAATATGGTGCGCGTAGCCGTAACGAAGCGTTTGGGAGAGTGCATCTTTCAGGCAGGCCATTTCCGTGTCGCCCGTCCAATAAAAATTCGGAAGATCCAAATCGGCGCCCAGTGTATTTCGCGCCAAATACCCCGGCATGAAATGCCAATAAATTCCCCGCACAAACTCCCGCCAGCCGATGACCTGACGCACAAAGCCCTCCACGGCCTCCAGCGGAATGCGTTCGGGATCCTTTCGCCACGCCGCCTCCACCTGCCGGCAAACGGTGAGCGGATGAATCAGCTTCACATTCAGTGCGCAGGAAAGCCGCGCATGAAATAAAAACGGCTCCCCCGTCCACATCGCATCCTGAAAATCTCCGAATTTCGGCAGGCGATGGGCGATAAAATCCGCCAGGGCCTCCTCGGCCTGCCGAGGCGTGACCGGCCAGTCGAATGTCTCCAAATCCCCGGGATGATCCGGAAATTCGCGGCGAACGCTTTGCAGGACTTCCCGCGTAATCTTGTCCGGCGGAAAGCGTTTGCCCGGCGGAATTTCCGGCGGACCCGATGCCGGAAAGGCTTTGCGGTTCGCCGCATCGTAATTCCAGTCCCCGCCGGTGGGGGATTTCCCGTCTTCCATCAGCAGTCCCGTTTTTTTGCGGACCTCCCGGTAAAAGAATTCCATGCGCAACTGCTTTCGCCCCTTCGCATGACGGGCGAAATCATCCGCAGTGCACACAAAATGCCGATCCACGAGAAGTTCCAATTGCAGATCCGCGTTCGTCACGGACTTGCGGATTTCCTGTAAAACCCCGTATTCTCCCGGATGAACCAAACGCACTTTGCCGGGCTGTAATGCCCGCAGGTCTTTGTCCAAAACACCGCCAAAGCTGTCGATGCCCGCCGTATCCGCCAAGGTGCGGTAGTAGAGCGGATATCCCTTGTCCCGCATTTCTTGGGCAAAATGACGCATGGCGCTCAAAAAATAGGCCGTGCGAATTTGGTGACTCCACACCTTGGTGCTTTCCGCGCGCACCTCCGCCATCCACAGTGCGTCCCTCGCGGGATCAAATTCATCGAAAACTGCGGATTCCCGGTCCAGTTGATCCCCCAAAATCAGGTAAAGATTTCGAATCATCCCCGGTGCCTCCCGCTTGCGCCTGCACGGAACGGATGTAGGTTCCGGCCATGAATCAAGACATCATCATGGGATGGGATGCCGCTTGGACCCCGAACGGCAGCGGGGCCTGGGCCGTTTGCCGGGGCAGGGAACTCTTGCTGCTCGAAACCTGTTCCACGGGCGCGAAACTCTTGGAGGACCTCGCGGATATTGTCAAACAATTTAAACCCGCTCTGATCGCCATGGATATGCCCATTGGCGTCGACGGCGTTCGTGGCTGGCGGGAGGCCGATCTCGAAACCACCCGCGCCTTCAGCCGGTACGGATGTCCGGTACACAGCCCCGGTCCGGAAAGGCCCGGGGAATGGGGAGAACGGATTGTCGCGTTGTTGAAACTTCATGGGTATCAGGTGAAAGGGGAACGCCCCTTGGGGGGCAAGGCACTCGTGGAGGTGTATCCTCACACGGCCAATTTACACCTACATCGCAGTCGATATCGGATACCTTACAAAGTCGGACGCGCCAGAAAACACTGGCCCGAACTCAGTTTGAGCGAAAGAAAACAAAAACTGGGCGCCACTTTCCGGGATCACTGGCAACGTCTGGGAGCGCATCTCGAATTGCCCCCGTTCCCATCCCCCGGTCCGCGCGATGCCCTTTCCGCATACAAAACCCTCGAGGACCAAATCGACGCCCTGCTCTGTCTCCATGCGGGAAAAGGCATACTCACGGGAGAATTCCAGCCCTACGGCACGCCCGATGCCGCCATCTGGAATCCCGACCACCATGAAATCGAAAATTTTCAAAACTATCCCTTGTCAAACGCGGCAAAGTG
>PXAS01000381.1 GCA_003565815.1 PVC group bacterium | reverse complement strand
TTGATCCCATGAGAGAACGGGTTGCGTATCGAACCATCGCCCCGCTAGCAAACGGTTCGGCGGCCATTGTCCTCTATAATCTTTTCAACGGTGAGCAGTTCGATTACTATGATAATAAAACCTATAATGTTGCCGATGACATCACAGTAGTCAGCCATGTTTCTCCTGCGGATTACGAAGAGGCCGCCAACATGATACAGCCATTCAATGGCAAATGGAAAGTGCCTGAGGAGGGCTTAGTGGCCTATGACTTTCACGAAGGAACCGGATTCAAGCTCGATGAAAAAACGGAATTCGAGCTTCATGGGTTTACTGACAAGCTCCTAATTCTCAGCCCCATAAAGCATAACTGGGCGGTCATTGGGAGAGCGGATAAGTTTCTCTCTGCCGTGGCGGTTACATCCGTTGAGTATGCGGATGCACAGATGAAGGTGACACTGAAAGAGTCAGGCCCGCTTGTTGTCTGGAGCGGGGCAGGCGTGCCCAAGTCGAAAGGGCTGACCTTCGTCACTCTTGGCAATGGGTTTTACAAAACGGATATTCCTGTGGGTGACAGGGATGTAGAAGTCAAAATTTCAAGATGAAAACGAGTTGGAGGCCTACACGGGGATTGGATCCTCATATGAACATCCCGGAGACAACGCGCCGAGGGATCGGCTATATCCGTGCCTCGCAGTTTTCAGATTGAGATAATACCTCCCCAATCCCCCATATTCAATGATACCCCAAAACAAGATCCGCAAATTCGCTAGGCTGAGTTTCTTTTGTGTATTGGCGGGAATCAGCTCGGTGGTTGGCCGTGCGGAGAATCAGGTTGTTGACCTGATCATTGTCTCCGGACAATCCAACGCGGTCGGCTTTGACGCGGTGGCAACGCAACTGCCGGAAGACCGGCGGGATGCTCAGGTGATGTTCTGGTGGAGGGGAGGCGCGACACCCGCCGACCAAAGTGACTCAACCTTCAATCAACAGTGGGTGCCTTTGCAAACCCAGTCCCGGGGGAATCAAACAATGAGCCGCGACGCCAATTTTGCCTCTGTGCACGGAGGCTTCGGCCCTGAAATGGGGTTCGTTCGCACGTTAATGGACGCCGAGCCCGCGCGTCCGCTGGCCATTGTCAAGGTGGCCTACGGCGGAACTTCGATCAACGCATGGGTCCCTGGTGCCAGCTTACATTCGGTTTTGATGTCAGAGTTGAACCAGGCCATGGCGCAGGCGGACGCCATGGGAATCACCCTGCGTCCAAGGGCATTTCTCTGGTGTCAGGGTGAGACTGATGGAAATCGAGGAATGGAGACCCATGTGTATCGCGCAAGACTGGAAAGCCTGCTGGCCAGGCTTCGCAGCGACCTCGATGCCCCGGAAATGATTGCCCTGCTTGGGTTCAACACAAGGTTTGGGAGCAGATGGCAAACGAGAACACAACCGCGTGCCGAAATTCAGAAAATACGCCAGGCGCAGATTCAAGTCGCGGAAAATTCTGATTACGCCATTCACGTTGAGGATTGGGGATGCCAGGTGGTTAACTCTGCACACTTCGGCTCTGCGGGAACGCTGGAATTGGGAGAGCGCTACGCCGCGGCTCTGCTTCAGACCGAAGTGGCGTTGGGGATGCTGGACATTCCCCGCCTGGTGGTTGTGGACACGGGTGAGCCCACCACGGTCACGGAGGGCGGCGAATCGGACACGTATATCGTTACGTTGAACCGGGTTCCTGATGCGGACGTTGTTGTGAGTCTGGCGGTGGATGATCAAGTGACGGTGTCTCCCACAAGTCTCACCTTCACACCCGGTAACTGGAACGTGCCACAGGTTGTGACTGTGACCGCCGTGGATGACGATGTTCACGAACTCATTCACACCGGGACGATCTCGCATACCTCCAGCAGTTCGGAGCCGACGTGGAATGGCTTGAGTCAGGATTTCGCGGTGACGGTGATTTGCAATGACAACACGCCTCCTGAGGTGGATGCGGGTGCGGATCTGAGCCTGGCTCTGGTCCCCGGCGAACGTGTTCCGATCATCCCCGGCGCTTCCATCAATCTCGACCCAGGGGCCAACGACGGCACGCACAGCGTTTGGCAGGACAGCACCGGGCTCTGGAACCTCACCTGGGATTCCAGCGTCACGCTCGTGCCTGATGTGGGGAGTTCGCTGCCCGGCATCACATCGGCGTTTGCATTTCCGGGGGGGGGCTCCACAAGCGGCGGAGCAGAAGGCCCCTCTTTGACCAGCTTGAACGGGGCGCACAGAAAGCCCATCACGCTGGAATTCTGGTTCAAACCAAACGCCTCTGCGAGCTACACATCGATCGGGCAGATCCTGTGGGAAACGGGCGGCAGAAACGGAATTGGCGTTTTTTACAGAGACGGTGTTGTCTCGGCGGCTCTTGATAATAATCGAGGCAGTATCAGCGCCAATGTGAGTGATCTCACGGACGATTTTATCCATTTGGTTGTGACGTATGATAACGAAACGACCTTCAACAATTTCAATCTCTACATCAATGGCGTCCGCAGGCAGGGGCGTGGTTGGCCCAATATTGTCCTTAGTGACGGTAATGCTGCTGGTCTGGGCAAGCAAGGGGGCAGCCAAGTCGGAGGGGCTGGAGGTCTTTCGGGTGCGACTCATGCAGGCTATGATGGCATGATCGCGATTTTCCGCAGTTACCATGGCCGGGCGTTCACTGCTGGTGAGGTATTCGAAAATTACGATGCGATTGTTGGCCTGGATTCAGTCACCGTCACGCTCAATGGCACCGCCACCGATCCGGATGATGATTTGTTGAACACAAAGTGGACGGTCGTGTCTGGTCCTGGGCCGGTATTCTTTCCCGATGCTTCGGACCCCCAGACCACCGCGACCTTTCGCACCGTAGGGACTTACGTCCTGCGCTTGAGTGCCGATGATACCTTGGATCAGGCTCACGACGAAATGACGATAACGGTCTTGGAAGCTGCAAGCCTGGTGGTGACTCACATTGATGGAGACACCACGGTGACCGAGGGCGGCGATTCGGACACCTACACAGTTGTTCTTAACCGTGCCCCGGAGGCGGATGTCCTTGTCACGATGACTGTGGACGAGCAGGTGACCGTGTCCCCGACCAGCCTCACTTTCACAACCAGCAACTGGGATGTCCCGCGGGCCGTGACCGTGACCGCCGTGGACGATGATCTCCACGAGCTGATCCACACCGGCACCATCACCCATACCTCTAGCAGTTCGGATCCGTTGTGGAACGGCCTGATCCAGGAGTTCGTGGTGACGATAATTGACAATGACAACACGGCACCCGAGGTGAACGCGGGTGCAAATCAAACGGTGGCCCTGACGAGTGGCGAGCCCTGGGCACCGGAAGATTTGCCTCTGGCAGCCTGGTATGACGCGGCGGATGAGAGCACGATTACCAAGGACGGTTCAGATCGGGTTAGCCAGTGGCGGGACCGAAGCGGGAATGGGCACCATGTCAACCAGTCCAGCGATGGCTCAAAACCACGGTCTGGCACCCGGACATTGAATGGTTTGAATTCTCTCGCTTTCAGCGGAAGCGCGAACCAGTTTCTCCGCTCAACCGTCAATATATCCGCTCAGCCGCTGACCGCCTTTGCCGTGGCGCAGTTTGATTCGGCGGGAAGTAATTCAACCGTATTTGATGGGGCCGGAACGGCCCGCTGCATGTTGAGGCGAAGGAGCACCGACGACCTCGCGATTTTCGCGGGGAGCTGGATGGCAGGTCCGGCCACCACTGCTGAAGCGGTGCTTGCCTCGGTCGAATTTCAAGGGGCAAACAGCACAATCCGCAAAAATGGCGGGACAGCCGTAACCGGGAATCCCGGCTCGGGCAGTCTGGCGTCGGGACTTACGATAGGCAATATCAGCGGGAACCCAGGTGAAAGTTGGCGGATGGATGGACTGATCAGCGAATTGATTTTCGTCAGTGGCTCCTTTTCCGATGCCGAACGCCAGCGGCTGGAAGGCTATCTCGCCCACAAGTGGGGGCTGCAGGCAAACCTTCCTGCGGAACACCCGTATCAGACCGCCGAGCCTACCACAGCCAGTGGCACGGTAATTCTGGCCGGAACGGCCACCGACGCCGATGGCGATCCGCTGGTCACGACGTGGAGCGTGGTATCCGGCCCGGGGACGGTAACATTCGCTGACAGTAGCGCGGTCACGACCACCGCCGAGTTCAGCGCAGTTGGCACCTACGTGCTGCGCCTCGCGGCCTTTGACGGTCAAGATACTTCCTTCGACGAGGTTACGATTACGGTTATGGAGGGAACGGAAAAAACCTACTTTGATTGGATCTCCGGGTTCGGATTGAGCGAGCGGTCAGGATTCGACGACGACTACAATAGAGATGGTGTGTCAAACGGACTAAAATTCTTCTTCGGCATCGATCCCAGAGAGCCGAGTCCGGGACTTTCGATCATCGCACCCGAGGCGGCGAGCCCAAGCCAGTTCAGCTTCACTCACCCCATGGCGGAGGACCTCCCGGCCACCGTCCATGGGGCGTATCGTTGGACGAAAGACTTGGCCACGTTTCATGGCGATGGGGCCACCGACGAGGATGGCACTGGCGTCACTTTCGTCCGCAGTGAGCCGATCGACGGTAGGGTCACGGTCACCGCAACCATCAACGGAACACCCACCGACCGTATATTTGTCACGCTTGTCGTCACTTTGGACGAGTAACGAGTTAGACGGCTAGCTCACATCACAATTCGAAAAAACAGATTATTTTTCTCACAAACCAACAATAACTCAATACTAACCCGCTATGCGGATGGTATTACAAACAAGGAGATAAACATGATAACACTACGCAAAGCTAACAGGAACGGAGATATTCGATCCACTGGGGCGATTCCCCTAGCGCGCCTTGTGGCGTTGCTCTTCCTATGTGCATTGGCCTTGCCCCACGCGGGTAACGCGGAGTGGGCACGAGCCGCTGGTGGCGATGAGATAATTGACTATGTCGATGAGGATGATGTGCAATGGCGAGCCCATGTCTTCACCGATGTAGGCTCCGCAAATCTTACCGTTACCGCACCCGGCATGGTCGAGTATCTCGTAGTCGGCGGCGGCGGTGCCGGTGGGAGCGTCCGCGGCGGTGGCGGTGGTGCGGGTGGATTCCTAACGGGGACCCTGACTGTGGAGGCCGGAGACCACATCGTTGTTGTCGGTGCTGGTGCAATGGGTGACAACTCCGATGAACGTGACGGGCAAGGCGCCGACAGCGTATTGGGTTCGATTACGGCTCAGGGCGGTGGCAGCGGCGGGCGTTTTAATAACGAGGCTGCAAGCACTGGCGGGTCCGGTGGCGGCGGTGGCGGTTTCAGCAATATGACCGGTGCTGGCGGGACTACGGGACAAGGTCGCGCTGGCGGGACAGGCAATAACGGCAGTGGCGGTGGCGGTGGCGGTGCTGGCGCAAACGGCAGTAATGCTTCTAGCACTACAGCAGGTGGCGTAGGCGGAAATGGAATGGAATCAGCCATTACCGGCACAAGCACGTGGTATGCGGGTGGTGGTGGTGGCATGAGCGAAAACCACTCATCAAGCCGCCCCGGCGGACTAGGCGGCGGGGGGCAGGGCGCGAGGACCCTGAATTCATCCGACGCAACCTCCGGCGAACCGAATACCGGTGGCGGTGGTGGTGGTCAGGCGAATGTTTCGGGTACGGTCGGCGGCGATGGCGGCAGCGGTATCGTGATTGTCCGCTATGTTGCGCCTCCTTCCGGCACGATGTTTATCATCAAATAAATCTGCGGTTGTTCCGTCTTGAGCCACCCCAACTTACGGTGTTGTTTGAGGCGGATCAACCCCCTCCGAAATTGTATTAAATTTCGATTAATTTTTTTGAATACCAGGACATTGTTCTTCACAACCTTGGCTGCGATGCTCTTCGCTGTATCGCTCAGTGCATCCACCATCGTTCGCGTTGCGGATTATGGGGCGATTCCGGATGATGGTGTCTGTGACGCGGCGGCCATCCGTAGCGCCATCGCCGCCGCCGAGGGGCAACCGAATGTCGTCCTGGAGTTCGATGCCGGGGTCTACAATCTGAAGGAATCCGCGATTGAAACCCGCAGTGGGCACCGGGCGATGATCTTCGTGTGGGGACAAACGAATTGGACCGTGCGCGGAGCGGTCGATGCAGCGGGCGATCCCGCGACAGTGCTGGAGATGAATTTGACGCTGGAAAACGAAACGACGGGTGCGACTCATCTCGACATCCGCAATAATACGGGGATCCGGGTCGAGAACTTCGTCATGGATCAGAATCCCCGTTTTTGCACAGCGGCAGAAGTCGTCTCAGTTAACAGCTCAACCAACGAGGTGGTGATTGATGTGTTCGAAGGCATGCCGCATTTCGACGGGATGATGACGCATTCAGCCAACAACTGGGACCTAAGCACACGGCACCTGATCAAAGGTCCCCCCGTGACGATCGGATTCGACGAGGGGTTGAATAA
>PXAS01000326.1 GCA_003565815.1 PVC group bacterium | reverse complement strand
GGTAGCCGCCCCCCTGTACTTGAAAGGTCGAGTAGTGGGTCGCGGTTGTGTCGTAGAACCCGAGATTCGCAGCCGCCAGCGTGTTGTTCACGTACAGGCTCCACGTCTTGGCCGCATAATCGTGGACGAACGCCACCCGCACCCATTCGCCGGGTTCCACGGTCACTCCGTTCAACGTTACCGGAGTGCTCCCGTCGAAGACCACCGGATGACCGGCCTGGTTGAAGTATAGGAATGCGGTGACTCCGTCGGGATCCGGCGGCGAACTGACGTCGTCTTCAAAAAAGACGGGCTGCGCCATGAACTCCGTGAAGACAATCGTCTCTGTCTCCCAGAACGACTGCTCCAAAGAGCCTCCAGCCGAAACAATCTCGGCGGCCTTCGTCCCGATCGCTACAGTGCCCTGCACCTCAGCATCACTGGCCACCCAGCCGTTTTGGCCATTCAAAACACCCAGCTCGAGGGCTTCAAAGTTCTCCGCAAACGGCAGCACATGTTTCAGCGAGGCCATAACTTCTTCTGAAAATGGGCTCTCGCCTTCATCCCCAACCGCAGAGATCACATAATAATAGGTCATGCCGTTGGCGACTGTATCGCTGAAGCTCGTCGCCGCAGTGGTGCCGACGAGCACATAGTTGCCGCCCGTCTGCGTCGAGCGATACACATGATAGCTAGTCGCATTGTTGGCAGGTGCCCAGGTCAGGTCCACCTGTCCCATGGTAATGTCCGACGAAAGGTCCGTCGGGGTCGCGGGAAACGTATCGTTCACAGTGATCGTGACTTCGTCGTAGGTGGTATCCAAAGTGTCGGAAGCCGTGAGGCGCAGAACGTAAGTCCCATCCATGGAGAAGGTCACGGTGGTCCCGACGGCACTACTGTCTGCGAACGCCACGGGGCCGGGACCGGACACCAGCGTCCAGATCGTGACCAGCGGATCGCCGTCGGCATCGCTGGCCGAGCCGGTCAGGGTCGCTGTCGCCCCGGCCATGCCGGGCGCGGCGTCCTTGTAGGGGTGATCAGCGGGGAGGTTTTCGGCCAGTCCCCACTTGTGGGCGAGATAGCCTTCGATTTGCTGACGTGTTGCCGCGTCAGGGATCGACTCCGTAATCAGAATTTCCCCCATCAGGCCGACGAACGCCTCCGAGCCGTCCTGTCTGACGCCAATTTGGTTATACGAAGTGCTTCCCGATCCGGCCGACACCCCTGTCGATTCGAAGGCTCCGTTGACAGAATACTCAAGGGTTGAACCCAGCATGTAGCCCGCGATTCCCGCTGTGTAATTTGGAATGACAGTCATACTTGCCGGATTGCCTGCATAACGGGGGCTCGCTGCGGCATAACTGATCGTTCCCGTATCATCAAACCGGAGCTGCACATTGACGGAACTGTGTGAGAGGATTTGCCCGATTGCTGTTGAATTCTTCCGGGCGAGGGCAAACAGGGCGCGGTTTGCCATGTTGATGGTTGGCAGGGCAAAGCGATTACCGCTGGTAAAGTCCAGCGCATTCAGTCCGTTGAGGCTCCCCGTTGTTGGACGGTTGCCGTCTGTTGATTGCAAGGCATGATTGCTGTTGCCGCTTCGATCGTCCCATTGCGATACTTTGCCATTCACCAACGTAAGGCTGCTGGTATCACTGGCGTCATACCAGGCGGCGAGGGATAAATCCGTCGGTATCCACGGTGTACTTCCGCTGAGCGCCAGCGTCTGATCCGGCCCCGCATCGACCACTGGCGGCGTGTTATCATTGCAAATCACCGTCACCACGAAATCCTGGCTCAGGCCATCCCACAGCGGGTCCGCACTGCTGGTGGTATGGGTGATGGTTCCGGTGTGGATCAGCTCGTGGATGTCATCGTCCACGGCGGTAACGGTCACCTCCTGCGGCACGTTCCAGTTGCTGGGGGTCAAGCTCAGGCTGGTTGGGGCCACGGTCACCTGATCGTCCACCGTCAGGGTGACAGTAACATCCTCCTCCGTTGCGCGGTTAAGGACAACGGTGTAGATATCCGAATCGCCGCCTTCCGTCACGATAGTTTCGCCGTCGGTATGCGCAAAAACCAGGTGCGGCTTGTCGAGAATCGTGACTGTCAGTTCCGAAGTGCTGAAGGTCGCGAAGCTGCTGAGATTGCTCAGTTGCAAGGTGAACGCGCGATCCTCCTGCGTGGCATCATCATCAATAAGATTCACGGTAATGGGTTTTTCGCCCAATTCGCCGTCCGCCCAGCTTAGGGTGCCGCTGGTGGCGGCGTAATCGGTTCCGGCCAACGCTCCCCCATTCTGGGTGGCGTAGTTCACACTGACCGCGCCCGCATCATTGACCGTCCGTGCAACATACACGGTGAGCGATCCGGCATTTTCCCAGACGTCAACCTCGCTCACAGTGAACCCGATCCGAGGGCGTGGATTGACAAGCAGGGTGTAGGTTTTCTCGTTGGTCGCAAACCGGTCGCTCACCGCGATGGTGAAGGTGAAGGAGAAGGTGTCCTGCGCAGGGGGCGTGCCGCTGAGGGTGGCGGCGCCGTTCCCGTTGTCCGTCAAACTCAACCAGAAGGGCAGCGAGGACCCGGAAAACGTGAGCGGGTGCCCGTCCGCATCCACCGCCTCGATCAGCGCTTCATAGGGCTGGGCCTCGTTCGCAGCGGGGATGGAGGTGGTGAGGATTTCGGGCGGGGTGTTGCCTCCCTCGGGGAACACAACCAGCTCGAACATCTGCCAGGTGGTATACGCGCCGTCGGTCACCGAAAGCGGGATTTCAAAGAAGCCCGTCTCCGTGGGGGTTCCGGAAAGCAACGCGGTGCCATCGCCGTTGTCGGTAAACGAAACGCCGCCGGGCAAGGTGTCAGCACTCAGGGTCAGCCCGCTCCCCGGCGTGTCTTCATCGGAGGTCACGACGGTGAAGGAAAAGGCTTCACCCTGCGTGGCCATGAACAGAGCATCGGACACAAACACCGGGGGCAGCAAAAGAACGGATGCCGCCGTCCCGGTCACCTGAAGATCATCGATGTTCCAGCCATAAGACACATTGGTGGCATCCGTCTCCAGCTGGAAACGGAGATACACCTGCGCCCGATTGTTGGTGGCTGTCGGCAGGTTGATGCTTTGCGGTGTCCAGGAGCTTTCGTTGAAGGCGTTGTTGCTTTCCCATAACAGAGTCCAGGTGGTTCCATTCAACGAATAATGAATTCGGGCATCATCGCGGTGGCGGCCCGCTAGAGCGCCGGATTGGTTATAGGCCACCCCCAGCCAGCGGCGGAATTCCAGCCGGACATCGGTGCGGTTAAGAGTGCTGAACGGCGGCAGGATGGCGAAAATATTGATGTTGTTTTCGTAGTTTCCGTTGAGATATGTACCCAGCACCTGCGTGCCGGTGAAGGCGCTGCCGGGGCCACCCACACTGCCCTGGTTCGGCACGCCCACTGCCCAGTTGCCGGTCAGCGTCAGCCCGTTGGCGTTCTCAAAGGTATTGCTGTAGAGGGTCACCCTCCCGCTTTCGCCGCCTTCGGCGGGCATCAAAAACCCATTCGGCAGCACCGACTCCGTGCCGTCGGGCGCGCGCACGACGACATCATAGTAGCCTTTGTCGATTCCCTGCGTGTCCATGCGGAAATCAATGCGGTCGCCCACAGGAATCACACGATAGGCTTTCACCTCGGGCGAGCCGGCGCGGCGTAGCAGCACGTCACTGCCCAGCACAAACCCGCCGCCAAGGGCCGACATGGCGAAATTATCGGTGTTGTTTCCCAGATGGGGGCTTACGAATTCAATGAACGCCGGCTCGGCGTCTGCAGATCGCAAGCCGCTGATCGCCAGCGAAAAAAGCTGGGGTTGCCCGCCACTGAGCGTACCCTTGTGCGTGATCTGCACCGTGTAGATGCCGGCAGCAGGATCCTCAATCAGGATTTGTTCAGCCGGGTCTGTGAAATTATCACCACGGCTGGCCCATGCGCCGCGCAGGGTGGAACTGAAGGCGGGCGTATCATCCCGGCCTGTCACAAAGGGCATGACATAGGGGTAATGTACGGTGTCGTCCGGTCCGATGATCCGCATATCCAGATCGTTGACCAAACGCGGACTGCGGTCGGTGCTGTCGCTCGCTTGCGCGACTCCGGCCACATCCAGCCAGGCTAGGCTGGCGCGAATGGGCTCGGTTCCATTGCTTTGATAGGTATACGTCCACGTCTGTCCGGGATGCAGCCGCTCTTCCCGCACCACCCGGTGGTAAGCGTTTTCCGCATGATGCCGGACGTGCTTGGCGGCGGCATACACATTGATGAGCCCCCAGCCAAAAGTGTAATCCGGGCCCGGATTACCTCTGTCGTCCGCCGTGTTCATGAGCAAGGACTTGAGGGTGGAGGAACGGAAAAAGTGTCCGGGAAACCGCTTCTGTATGTAGTCGATCAGCAGCACCGTGCTGCCGGAGGCATTCGGCGTCGACATGGAGGTGCCGTTCCATTGGGTACTGCCAGTGGTGCCGGTCGTGGAGCGGACGCCTACTCCGTTGGCGGTAAAATCCGGTTTGATCCGTCCGTCATAGGTCGGACCGCGGCTGCTGAAACTCGCAATGCCGCCCCCGCTTACGTAGTTGCCGTCCGCATCCCGGGTCACATCCTGAGCGGCCCCCATGGTGAGCACGTTTTTCGCAAGTTGCTCGTTAGGGCTTACCGTGCCAAAATTCGAACCACTATTTCCCGCAGAATAAAAATGAATGTAATAGGGTGTATCCCGCAGGACGATGTCGAACGATCGGCTGATGCTGGTATAGCGCAAGTGATGATCGTTGAACCCCGTGGACGTGGTTCCCATGACCGACCTCATTTGCAGCTCACCGGTCCGGGGATTTGTTTCATTAAACATTTCCCCCGGATAGCTCATCCCGTACGTACTGACATGACTGACACGTTGCTGAATCAGGGATCGGAGCCAAACCCGCGGCGCCATCCCCCGGAGGGTACTGCTGTACCCCCAGGCCCCGACGGTCCCGGCCACGTGCGTCATGTGGTTGCGATCGCCGTTATCGTACGAGGGTATTTCCGCCACCATGATGCGGGACCCGCCGCTGTTCGGAAGTTGAAATTCGTTGTGTTGGTGAATTTCCCCGTGGTCATTGATATTTACGTATAAACCCGTCCCGTCCGCCGTGCCCACCAGATTGGGATCAAAAGTAGAATTCCACCGCAGCAGATTGGCCCCGGTGGAGATGGCCGCCTGCACGTTCGAAGTCCAACTGTACAGGGGACGCCCCTCCTCAAAGCCGATGAGCGCATACCCCCGTCCGTCCTCCATGCCGCCAAGCGACAAACCCTGTTCTTCCGCCCGCAAATTGACCATTTCGCGGTGCAGGGCATCCGCCTCCTCCATCCAGTCGCGGTAGAGGGGCCGCGTCTCATCCGTCAGCTCAAAGCCAAAGGTTTCCCGCTTGTCGGAGACCATGGCGTGATACGCCTGCACCTCGGTCAGGTCCACCCCGGGAAATTCCTCCCGCAAGATCAGCCAGAAACCATGACGAGGGGGCGTGAGATTCTCCGCCAGGCGGGCGTTGTCCACCGGATCAAATACCCGGTCCCGCACCAAAGCCGGGGTGAGCTTTGCCTGAGGTCTGTCATTCTGCTCATCCGCCCCGCCCGCAGCCGAAGCAACTTGCGGCACGGACGGAGCGGAGGAGACTTCATGGGGGCTGACATTCTGTCCCTCCTCTGTATCCACAGCCGCACCAAGGGGCGGTACGGATGGGACGGACGACGCATCAGAGGCGTTGTCATGAAAACCGACCAGCTCCTGGCCCCGCTCAGCTCCCTCCGCCACCGCAGGCGAAACGTCCCGAGCCGGAGGATTCCGCACCAGGGTGATAAACACCGCGGCGGCCAATACCACCCCGGCAAGACAAACGGCTCTTCGATTTGATTTCTTCATAAGACATCTCCGATCAAGCCGACTTGTTTTGTGAAAAGGTCATAAATTATTACCGATGGCATTATATTTTTTAAACATTCTGAATCTAATATTTCAGTTTTCCGCCCACAACTTATAAAGCCCGTGTAAGCAAGCAGCGGGAACGATGTTAATCCCATAACGGCAGTTATGGTAAAAAAATTAAAAGTCATGATCAGTATTTACACTTTATACCGGTAATTGTTTAATAAAATATTCACGCTGATTTCCAGCGGATGGATTCGCCGGACTTTACTCGATCAGGGTGACAAAAAGTGTCACGAAAATTCGGTCTGTGGGCGTTCCATGCATTGTTGCCGTGACCGTCACCATGCCCTCATGAGATTCACTCCGCTCGAAGCTGACCGTGGTGCCATCGTCGGTGGCTCCGTCGGCATGGAAGGCGGCAAGGTCTTTCGACCAGCGATACTCCGCCTGGACGCCCGGTGGGATGCCCTCCCCCATGGGATGCGTAAAGGTGAATTTATTCCCGTCCTGCACGTCCACGGCCAGAGCTGAAAGTCCCGGACTCGGCTCCGTGGGAGCAATGCCGAAGAAATACTTCATCC
>PXAS01000022.1 GCA_003565815.1 PVC group bacterium | reverse complement strand
GATTCCACGAGGACCCGGGCGTGCTGGATTTCCTTTTCATGATGGGCCAGGTTCTGGACTTCGTCCAACTGGTCTTGGATCAAAAGCAGCGGTAAGGGGCCGGCGGCGAGGGTCCGAAAATCGTCCTGAAGCCGGGTCCTGTTATCCTGCAGAGTCTGAAACTCTTTTTCAAGTTCCGCATGTCGAAGGTACAGATTCCCCCCTTCTTTTTCAAATTGCTCCCGGGCTTTTCCAAGTTCATTGGCGATGCGGCCAGCCTGATTCACCAAGCGGCCCTCTTCCTGGAGCAGATTTGCCTCCTGCTCGTGGAGATGCTCCAGTTCTTCCACCGCCTGATTCAGACGGCGCACCGCCTCGGCATCAAGGGTTTCCGATTTTTTACGGCGTTCAAACACGCGCAAATCGTTTTCCAACCGGTCCACCAAATCCAAGCCGAGCAGGGAGTGGATGGCCGTACCAATGATACGGGCCGCGTTTTGTCCCTCCGCCAGTTCTTTGATCTGTTCGCCGTCGAAGAAAAACAAGTGGGCAATGCCCACGGGCAAATACGCTTCGATGCTTTCATCCCAGTGTTCCGTCAGCAAGGAGTCCGGCTGACCGTTTTTACTGACCGTGAGGGTTTCCTCGATGCCTTTCTGCCCTTCCTTCCACATTCGCTGAAGTTCATAGTGGGTGATCCTTCCCTCGGACATCCGGGTGAAATACAGGGTAATGGAGGCGCCTTCACGGGGATCCGCGCCCCGGTGTATGCTCTCGGCCAGATAATCCCGGTAGGCCATGCCCGAACGGTTGGAGGTTTTGGCCTTCTTACCGTAAAACCCAAGCTGAATGGAGTCCAGCAGAGTGGTTTTGCCCCCTCCGTTCATCCCCCCAAACAGAATCACGGGTTTTCCGGGGTCCGGTGTCAGATTGGCTTCCTGCCTGCCGGCATAGGCTCCGAAATTATCAAGGATCACTCGGTTTAAAATCATGGGTTCACTTCGTAATTGTCTTGTTCATCACTTCCCTCGGCCACCCGCGCGGCTTTGGTCTTCTGGGAGGCCATTTCCCGGGCCCGCGTCAACGCGTCCTGCTCATTGTCGTAGAACGAACGTTTGAGGGTGCTTTCGATCTGGTCGAACACCCCGGCCCTCCGGGCGGAGTTGCGTTGTTGAATGGTAAGGCCCAACAAATCGCGGGTAAGCTGATAATGGAGCGGATTTTCTCCACAGATCTCCGACAACTCCCTCATTTCCTCATGACCGAGCACCAGATTGTCATCCAGCGGCTTGCCTGGATAGCGTTCTCCGACGATCTCCTCGTAAATGACTGGTAGGCGGTCCTCAAGTTCATGCTTGTCCACCACCCATATCCTTCGGATTTCCTCCAGTTCATCAAAGGTAATCAATTCGATGTTCCCGACATCTTTTGGCCCAAGTTCCCGCACCGCCATTTGGGCGGTGAGCAGGGCGCGCAACCAGCATTCCCGAGCCTCCTGGACATAAGGCCCTCGAATTTCCCGGAAACCGTTGTTCATGATCTGGACATTTCCAGAGTTCA
Source organism: PVC group bacterium (assembly GCA_003565815.1). GTDB lineage: Bacteria > Verrucomicrobiota > Kiritimatiellia > SS1-B-03-39 > UBA6053 > PXAS01. The sequence continues at coordinate 4,982 of PXAS01000022.1, read as the reverse complement.
GCCGACGGAAATCCCGGAGATAACGCTCCCAATCTCGGTCACGGACCAGCTCATCCAACTCCCGGCCGGAGACCCGCGTCAGGTATTCCCCCAGGTCTTGCCCCACAGGAGATTGAAAAGCCTCGCGTTTGGTGTGCACATCCCGAACCTCCCCAGTCAGTTTATCCTTGGCCTGGCCATCCTGGCGAAAGTCGATCAGATTACGCAACTCAAGCAGCGGTTGCATCCATTCCATTTCCGCGTCGTTCTGCACCATGGCGGTCATGGATCGGTCTTTCTCCACCAGAGTGCAAACCCAGCAGCCAAAGCGGGAATCCCCACAACTCGGGGTGGTGTCGTCCACCACCAACGGACATTCTCCATCCGCCGAGGCGCCCGCGTACATGCCCAGCAAATCCCGGTTGTTGTACCCCCAGGGATTTTTACGCTGCATGAGGTAAAACCAGACATCATCATTGGTCCAGGCCTCGACCGGAGTGTACACGCTGGCACCGGGCAGGCTTGAATTTGGACTTAACCTGTCTTTGACTCGAAGTTTCTCATGCTTCGTCATATTGGCCGAGCGTCTGGCACTTTCCGCCTTTCGGGTGCCAAGAACAAGAATGGCCTCGCCACCGAGTTTTACAATATTTGTGATAAAGGTGTTGGAGGGCTTAATTTTCAAACGTTCGGTGCACCAACGGAACTTGTGCCGGGGCGCGGGGTAGCCCTTGCCGATGAGGTTGACCCAAAAGGAGTCTTCCACCGCAGGGGTGAGGCGATGCGGTTGAAAGGGCAGTCCTTTTTCCTCCGCGACCTTTCGCATGACCTCAAGCGAGTTGGTGACCCAGGCCGCAACGATGGGATTTTCCACCAGGGTGTCGGTGGAAATAACATGAATGGGTTTTTTGTAGTCTTCCGGCGGCAGTTTTTCGATGGCGCTCCAGATCAACTGCAACACGGCGGTGGAGTCTTTGCCCCCGGAGTAGCCAATGATCCAAGGCACATTATCTGAAGTATACAGATCCTGCACCTCCTGCTCCAGTTCCGCGATGACCGGGGCAAAGCCCTCTGCCTTAAAGGCTGAGTTTTCCGCGTAGTTGGGTTCGGTTTTCTTTTCAGTAGTTTTCATGATGTACGGCTCCGTCTCGTGGCCTTTTGGTTTTTCTGCAAACTGTTTTCCAGCTTTTCCTCCTCCTCGCCCAGGGAAAGCCCGTAGGCGCGTTTCACCACATTGGCGGTCAGCATAATGTTTGCGTTTCGTTTTTGGAGAACGCCAAGATTCATGGCCCGGCCTTCCCAAAGTTTGGTGTTTTTTCGGGACCAGTCGATTTTTTCCAGCGCCGCCAGGCGTTTGCGCCAATCGCGCTTGTGCTGGGTCAAGAGGGTGTTTCCGGCCTTGCCAAGGGCTTGCAGGGCAATACCATGGGAATGGATAAAACCTTCCCGGACCTCGCTGGCGGGCATCCGCCCTTCGCGCACTTGCCCCCATGAAGGAAAATGCTCTGCCACCGCTTCCCAGTAGTCGCGGGCAATTTTGGCGTCCTCCACCAGATTGCCGGTGGCCAGTCCCTGCACCAGGTCGGCGCAAGCGTTGTAAAACGCGGACAGCGTAAAGAGTTTTCGGGACCGTTTGGCCAGGGAGGATTTTTCCAGCTCCACAATGTCGCGGAACACTGTCGACTCGAGAATCACCAGCTTTGCGAGTTTTGCTTTTTGGTCCCGATGATCGTACAAAAGGCCCAGGGACCGGCTGGGGCGGATTGCATGTCGGTTCAAATCGGCGAACATCTGTTGCGAGCGGGCCAAGCCCAGATCCTGGAAAAACACCACGGCGATGGTCTCATGGGCCAGCTCGGGCCGTTGTTCCAAGGCCGTTTTGATGGCCGCGCGGCGGTGCTGTCCGTCATTGACAATAAAGCGAGCGTGCATGGGTACCCGCAACATGCCCAGTTTGCCATGTTCATCGACCTTGCTGTACTCAATCTCGGAGTCAATGGAGACTGTAAGCGCCGAGAACACATAATCGGTGGGGTTGTCCAACATGTAGTTCGCAATCTCCGGGACTCGCGCCGTGTTCAAATTGCGCTGGGCCCGGAGTTCGGGCGGGACTTCGTCCTCATCAAAAATTGCGATTTTCGCCAGCAATCGTAGAGTCCACATGGATACGTAGTACTCCCGCTGGGCCTGTAGCCCCCGGATGGCCGGAAAATTAAACGTGGGTTCGGTTGATTCCATCTGTCGTCACGATAAGAAGGTTTTGAAAATTTTGGGTGGTTTTGATTGTCTTTCCGCTGGCTTTCCTATTGATAAAAACAGGTTGACAAACACGGAACAAGATCCCCATAATGCAGTTTACTCTGTTTGGCAAACACTTTTATTAAAAAAACATACATGAAGAACCCCTCCCATCCTGTTTACTTGGACTGCAACGCCACAACCCCTTTGGAATCAGAGGTATGTGATGTTATGCGGCACTACATGGAGGTTGAATTTGGCAATGAGGGGAGCCGCACCCACGAATACGGTTCCCGGGTGAAACAAGCGGTTCAGCGGGCCCGCGACCTTGTGGGCGGAGTGGTTCACGCGAATCGGGACGAGGTGATTTTCACCAGTGGAGCCACGGAGAGCAACAATTTGGCGATTCTTGGCCTGCGGGCCCACGGTGTCGCGTCGGGAAAACGGCATGTCATCAGCACCCGTATAGAGCACAAGGCCGTTCTCGAACCTGTGGAGGTGCTGGAAAAAGAGGGATTTGAGGTCACCTGGCTGGACGCTGACGCTGATGGCCAGGTTTCCGTGGAAGCTCTTACATCATCTTTGCGACCGGACACGCTGTTGGTTTCCGTGATGGCCGCAAACAATGAAACCGGTGTCATTCAGCCTATCCAGGAAATGGCCGAAGTCCTCAAGGGCCACCCAGTCTACTTTCATACCGACTCCGCCCAGGCGTTTGGAAAAGAGCTGGACCTTCTCCGCAATCCGCGCATCGACCTGATTTCCTGCAGCGGGCACAAGCTGTACGCCCCCAAGGGCATTGGTGCGCTGATCGTGAGGAAACGTGGGTATCACCGTGTCCCGCTCACCCCACTGCTTTTTGGGGGGGGGCAGGAACGGGGCCTTCGGCCTGGAACCTTGCCCGTACCACTCATTGCCGCCTTTGGAAAAGCGTGCGAGCTGGCCATACGCGATCATGTCGCGCGCCGACGGCGTTGCCTCGAAATTCGTGCGTCTGCCAAAATGGCATTGGACCCGCTCCAGCCCCGGTACCACGGGTGTGAGGAAAGCACCTTGCCCCATGTGCTGAACCTTGCTTTCCCTGGTCTGGATTCCGAAGCCCTGATCGTGGCGCTGAAAGACCTTGTGGCCATATCCAACGGATCCGCCTGCACCTCCAGCGACTACACCCCGAGTCATGTGATCCAGGCAATGGGCTTTGACCCGGATCAGGCCAACGAGGCCATACGCATCAGTTGGTGTCATTTGAGTCCCGCCGTGGATTGGGTCGGGTTGGCTTCTCGAATCCAATCACTCAGGTAATTTTCCTCCAATCAACTTCTTTCAAAGGTAATATGATGAAAACCTTGGATATAACATTACATGAAATGAAAGGTTTAAAGGATTCACTCCTTGAAATTTCGGAGGACATTTGGTCGAGAATTGACCACACAAACTTGCTTGCGTTGAAAGAGGGGGTTGATTTCATACAAAACTTCCATGAACAGATAAAATCGCTGGATATGGCCCTTCAGCAACTGGACTCTGTTAAAAAATCGTACGAAAGTCTTGTTGAGAAAGACCTACTGAAATCACCCCCAAATGGGCCCTCGGGTGCCTCTACCGTGGGGTGCAAACCTAAAAAGAAAGCGAAACGAACCTTGCCTGCGACTCCTCCAGACCCGTCACGGGAATTTTATGGTCTGGACGAGAATTTCACACACCAAAAACCCGTTTCGATTTCTGTTCTAAACCGTAAGGAAATATATGTGAAGACCTGGAAAGGGGTTTTCGTCGCGTTTTTCCAGGAAATTGATCGTGTTTTTCCGAAGAAAACGGATGAGCTGGTTGATCATCCCGCGTTGATCAGCCGCAGGGGCAACCCCTTGTTGTGCCGTGATCCAATGGACGTCAGGCAGGGGGTGAAGTTGAAGGAGAACGTTTATGTGGAAGCCAATCTATCCGCAAAACAAATGACCCAGTTCATGAGGTTGGTTTCCGATCTTGTGGGGCTGCCCCATGATCAGGTGCAAATCGCGCTCAAAAAGGGTAAAACGGACGATCCTCCTGTTATCCTTGATGACGACCTTATGATCTAACAAGGACATGTTGACTTGGGCCACAAACGACTTCAAATATGAAATAGGCCATTTCGGGATGAACCAACTCACGAGTTGTACCACCAAAGAGTTTTACGACACGGTAATAATGATAGCCCGGGAAATATTTTATCTGTGACTGCGTCAATTTCGGGGCCATTATGACAATCTGCGGGACGATCATATGCTGTTGCGTGATTTTTCGCGGAGTCCCCGGAACCCTGATTGAAAGGATAGAAACCTCCTCATTGCCGATGCATCCGGGGTTCATGTCATCGGGACGAAAACTACGCAAGGTCTATGCCGGTTTTTTAGCTGAACTCTCGCTCGAAAATGAAAATAACCCGTATCGGGATGTCAGGCTGGTCAAATCAAAAGACGCAATTGAACTTGCGATCAAACTACGTCAAAATGTCCAATAATTTGAGGTCTGGAAATATATTTCTTTCACGCGAAAGTTCGGGACAAAGGCAAATGCCCCCCTGCGCCCCTGCCTACGTTCAACGTTCAACGTTCGAAGTTGGACGTTCGATGTTCAACGTTCACTTTTTTCAACATTCAATAATCGAAAATACGAAAAGCGATGGTCTTCGGGGACAAAGTTCGAGACAAAGCTTAAGACAAAGTTCAGGGTCCCCCCTTCGCCCCTGCCTACGTTCAACGTTCGAAGTTGGACGTTCGATGTTC
>PXAS01000456.1 GCA_003565815.1 PVC group bacterium | reverse complement strand
TGAAAAACTGCATGGCGGACGCCGGCGTCAAAATCGGCGACATCAAGGAAGTGGTGCTCGTGGGCGGTTCCACCCGCATGCCCAAAGTGCAGGAAAAGGTGAAGGAATTCTTCGGCAAGGAACCCCACAAGGGCGTCAACCCCGACGAAGTGGTGGCCATCGGCGCCTCCATTCAGGGCGGGGTGCTCAAGGGCGACGTCAAGGACGTTCTGCTTTTGGACGTGACCCCGCTGACGTTGGGGATCGAAACCATGGGCGGCATCGCCACCCCGTTGATCGAACGCAACACCACCATTCCGACCAAGAAATCGGAGATCTTCTCCACCGCCGCCGACAACCAGCCCCAAGTGGACATTCACGTGATCCAGGGCGAACGGAAAATGTCGAACGACAACAAAACCATTGGCCGTTTCTCTCTGGACGGCATTCCCCCGGCGCCGCGCGGAACCCCGCAAATCGAAGTCACCTTCGACATCGACGCCAACGGGATTCTCCATGTGAGCGCCAAGGACCTCGGCACCGGCAAAGAGCAGAAGATCACCATTCAGGCTTCCAGCGGTCTCGATGAAAAAGACATTGATCGCATGGTCCGCGACGCCGAGGAGCACGCCTCCGAGGACGAAAAGCGCAAGGAAGCCGCCGACACCAAAAACCTGGCCGATTCCACCGTCTTCCAGCTTGAAAAGCTGTTGAAGGACAATGGCGACAAAATTGCCGAGGACAAAAAGGCCCAGGTGCAGGAAAAGATCGAGGATCTCAAGAAAGCCATCGAATCCAACGACACCGAGCGCATGAAAGCGGCCATCGAAGCGGTGAACGCCGAAATGCAATCCGTGTCCCAGGATCTCTACAGCCAGGCGCAAGCCGCCCAAGAAGCGGCCGGTGACGCCGGAAGCGCCGGCAGTGGAGACGCCGGAAACGAAGGCGGCGAAGATGACATCATCGACGCCGAAGTCGTGGACGACGAAAAGTAAACCCCTGTAAACCGAAATCGTCCGTCCTCCAGCCGGAGGCGCGGGCGGTTTTACATTCCATCAACCCAAACGCACAATCAAACAACAAGGAGTCAATGCGTATGAAATTCCAACCTCTCGGAGACCGGGTTCTGGTCGAACCGAAAAAAGATGACCAACAGGAAGTCGGCGGCATCATTATCCCCGACACCGCCAAGGAAAAACCCCAGCAGGGCGTCGTCAAAGCCGTCGGCACCGGCGGTAAAAACGAAGACGGTTCCCCCAAGGCGTTCAACGTCAAGGAAGGCGACACCGTGTTGCTGCCCAAATACGGCGGCACCGAAATCAAACTGGACGGCGTTGCCTACCAGATCCTGCGTGAGGATGATATCCTCGGTATTCTCAACTAATCAACCCATTCCCAAACTCTAAAAGGAGTCACACTCAATGGCCAAACAACTCGTATTTGATACAGAAGCCCGCCAGCACATTCTTGCCGGCGTGCAAAAACTCAGCAAAGCCGTGGCCGTCACCATGGGGCCCAAGGGCCGCAACGTGGCGATCGACAAAAAATACGGCTCTCCCACCATCACCAAAGACGGTGTCACCGTCGCCAAGGAAATCGAACTGGAGGACCCCTTCGAAAACATGGGCGCCCAGATGGTTCGCGAAGTGGCGAGCAAAACCTCCGACGTGGCCGGGGACGGCACCACCACCGCAACGGTGTTGGCGCATTCCATCTACCGCGAAGGACTCAAGAACGTCACCGCCGGCTCCAACCCCATGGGCCTGAAACGCGGAATCGACCATGCGGTTGAAACCGTCGTCGCCGCCATCAAAGCCCAGGCCGCCCAAGTGAAAGAGTCTTCCGAAATCGCCCAGGTGGCCACCATCTCCGCGAACGGAGACACCACCATCGGCGAAATCATCGCCGAAGCCATGGACAAAGTCGGCAAAGACGGCACCATCACCGTGGAAGAAGCCAAATCCATCGAAACCTACCTCGACGTCGTCGAAGGCATGCAATTCGACAAGGGATACCTCTCCCCCTACATGTGTACCGACACCGAGACCATGGAAGTGGTGATGGAAGATCCCTACATCCTCATCTTCGAAAAGAAGGTCACCAACCTGCAGGACTTGCTGCCCGTTCTCCAGAACGTCGCCAAGACCAGTCGTCCGTTGCTGATCATCGCCGAAGACGTGGAAGGCGAAGCCCTGGCCACCTTGGTGGTGAACAAACTGCGCGGCACCCTGAACGCCGCCGCCGTCAAGGCCCCCGGCTTTGGCGACCGCCGCAAAGCCATGCTCGAAGACATCGCCGTGCTCACGGGCGGACGTTGCATCACCGAGGACCTCGGCATCAAACTGGAAAACGTCACCATTGAAGACCTTGGCAGCGCCAAACGCGTGTCCATCGACAAGGATTCCACCACCATCGTGGAAGGTGCCGGATCGCATGAAGACATCCAAGGCCGCATCGCCCAGATCAAACGCCAGATCGAGGACACCACCTCCGATTATGACCGCGAAAAACTGCAGGAACGTCTGGCCAAATTGGCCGGCGGGGTGGCCGTGATCAACGTCGGCGCCGCGACCGAAACCGAGATGAAAGAGAAGAAAGCCCGCGTGGAAGACGCGCTGCACGCGACCCGTGCCGCCGTTGAAGAAGGCATCGTCGCCGGTGGCGGCACCGCCCTCATCCGGGCCCAGTCTTCCCTGGACGCGCTCAACCTCGAAGGCGAAGAAGCCATTGGCGTGCAAATCGTGCGCAAAGCCTGCGAAGCGCCCCTGCGCCAGTTGGTGGCCAATGCCGGCGCCGAAGGCGCCATCGTGGTCGAAAAGGTGAAAGCCTCTTCCGGCAACGAAGGCTACGACGTGGCCACCGGCACCTACACCGACCTGGTGAAGGCCGGGATCATCGATCCCGCCAAGGTGACCCGTTCCGCCATGCAGAACGCGGCCTCCATCGCCTCCCTCCTCCTCACCACCGAGTGCATGATCACCGACCTTCCGGAAAAAGATTCCGGCGGCGGCGGCGCCCCCGACATGGGCGGCATGGGCGGCATGGGCGGAATGGGCGGCATGATGTAAGCCAACCGTTCTTCCAAAGAACCCAATGAAAAGGCCCCGCTTCGGCGGGGCCTTTTTTTTATCACGCAACATAAGCCGTAGGGCCGGGAGTTCCGGACGGCTTGGCCAAGGTGTCCAGCGGGACTTCAGCCCTGTCGCCCTCTTCCGTTTTTGGCTCGGTACGCATGGCGGGTTCGGAATGCCATTCGTGAGGAATGTCGCGCATGAGTAACGCATGATCCAATTCGATGCTGCCGGGAGGGAAGAGGGCGCGGTCATCGAAGTAGGCGGATCGGACTTCGTTGACCTTTAGGGCCGATACGCGCCAGTCCTTGACCTCGAGCAACAGGCCGTCCAGGATGCAGGATCCGGGGCGGGAAGAGTAGCCGATGCATCCCGCCTCGAAAAAGCGGGAGGAGGCCTGAAGCCCCTCGAAAATGGAGGTGGCGGGAAATTCGTCCGTCTCTTCGACCTGAAGATCCACCAAGGGGTGTTCCATGTCCCCGGCAATGACGCGGAGCGAGATCCGTCCGTCCCGATCGCCGACCGTGAAGCGTGAGCGATGATGAACGCCCGGAAAGATGCGGCCTCCGGCAAGTGCATTCAAGCGTGAATCCGTGTCGCGTCGGGGAACAAAGACGCCTTCCCGTTGGTTTCCCGTTTCATCCTTCCACTCAACGGCAATGCGATGGGCCGCGTTTTCGCTCGAGATGCCGAATTGTCTCGGAAATCCTTTGGGGCGAATTGTTTCCAACCGAATCAGGCAAATGCCTCCGATGGCATGCCCCCCCGCAAGTTTGGGCCGAAAATTCTTGGGGAGAACCGCCTGCACCACATCCGGCGATATCCTGTAATTCAACAGAATGCGCCGTCGAATGATGCCTTCAATCGTGGGGATGTTCATTGGGGTTTACCAGTCATCCGATGACTATCCCGGCAACCCGTGGGAAATCAAGCAGGACTTTTGGTTTTCCATCTCGGGGCATGTGATTCACGGGGTTACGCCTACGGCGCCAACGTGGGTTGGATCAATTTCCAGCACGGACAAGCCAGCCATGCGCCGAAAATCGATCTCTCCACGGGCGCCTTGAGTGGATACGTGTACGGTGCCAATATCGGCTGGATTCACCTCGACACCGCCCAGGCGTATGTCCAAACGGATTTTCTCGCCTCCGAACCCGATGGCACCGTGCCGGGGGTACCCGCCGCCTGGGAAGCGATGATGGGCGGTGACTTGGACGGTATGAGCGATGCGCAGGTGCTTTTGTACTACAAGTGGGGAAACGATCCCACCACCCCGAACGGCACGCGCATCACCTTCGTGAAAAGCGTGACCAGCCCCACGGAAGGCGTCCGCGTTCTCTGGCCCACCAGCGCCACCCGGCAATATTTCCTGGAAATCAATGAGGATCTGCAGGATCCGGAGGGCTGGGAAGACAGCGGATTCGGAGCCATGCAGGGCGTTTCCGGCGCGGTCAGCCGCACGGTTGCGAATGAAGACGCCACCATACGTTTTTTCCGCATCCGGCCAATCGTCCCACTCTCGCCCTGACCCCTCGGGCACCCGGGACATTTCCCCTTTCCATTTCCTTCTTGCCAAAGGAGGAAGGAATATGCTTCTTTTTTGTGAAAGAGGTCGATACGTATTCATTGCGCATGACGTGACCGGTTGCGGGCGTTTGTGCGGCTTTGACTCTTTGCATATACCCCGGAATCACGCCTATGAACATCACTCTTCGAATTTTCACCGGAATGCTCCTTGCCGGATTTGCCTGCGATTTTGCGGCCGCGGCCAATTTGCTGGGGGGCAACACCGACGATTTTCCCGGCGGATACCGGGTGGATTTTGTCAATGGCCGTCCGGAATCGACCGGCCGCATCCCCACGCCCTGGTCGGCGGTGTTCACCGAGGATCGCGGCGAAGCGCGGCTGGTGTTCGGTCCCGACCCGGTGCGGGACCGTCCCGCCTTCGGATTGCTGAACCTTTCCGGCCCCCGGGGCTTGGCTTTGGTCACCAACCCGCCGATTTCCCTGCGCCAAGGCACGGAATACCGCTTGCAGGTGGACGTATTAACCACGGGCAATGCCCGGGGGACGCTGCGAATGAGCGGCGCCGCGCGCAGAGTCGTCCCGCTGCGCGACACCCGCGGGACCTGGCAGACGCTCGCGGAAACATTCGTGGCGGAAACGGATTCCCTGGAGCTGCAATTTTCATCGGCGGCACGGGGAGCGGAAAACGGGGTTTACCTCAGCCGGCTGCGCTTGGAAGCGATCGGAGAAAGCGCCGAGGAACTGTCGTCGGAGCCGGCCGGGCGCGTGCGCGGCGCCGCCCTCCGGGGCGTTTATGGCCATTACCAGCGGGAATACGCCGAGATCGGCCGCCTTTCTTTTCTGAACGGTCCGGACGCGGACGTCTTGATGCGCGGGGTGGAAGGGGGGACCCTGCGCGAAGCGGAAAACATGCCTTTTTCCGTCTACCGCCGCTTTGAGGTCGAACGCGCGGGCACTTCGCCCCGGGCCGTCCGCCTCAGCGTCGCCAACCGGGACAACGTCCACCCCGGGGAAACCCTGATGTTGGTTTTCTACGCCCGCGGCTTCAAAACCCCGCAAGCGGTGGACGACGGAGAGGGCGCGGAAATCCAGGCGCTCATCCGGGGACCCGACGATGTGCCCGGTTCCCATGGCCTCAAGTGGCATTGGAACGAACCCAACCGCACCCAGATGCTGCGGGAGCGATGGACCCGGCACACGGTACACGCCCGCTGGCCGGCCCACCGCGAACTGAACCCCAATGAAGTGCAATTTGAAATCCACATGGCCAAAAAGGCGCAAACCATCGACATTGGCGGCATGGCCCTGATCTCCGTGGCCGACGCGGACCCGGCCCGCTTCCCCGATCCGGTTCATGTATATGTGGGCCAGGAGGAGGATGCCGCCTGGCGGGAGGCGGCGGAGGCAAGAATCGAAACCCACCGCAAAGGCGACATTACCATCCGCGTCACCGACGCGGAAGGCAATCCGGTGCCGGACGCGGAAATCCATTTGGAAATGCAACGCCATCAATTTCAGTTCGGCACCGCCCTTTCCCTGCTGACCTGGCACGGCCGCACCCGCTTTCAACATCAATTCACCCCGGCGGACATGGAAAACTACCGCACCACCTCCATGGCTTACTTCAACCGGGTGAATGTCGAGGACGCTTTCACGTGGCCGGCCTGGGAGTCCGCGAAAGACTCCGAGGCTTTCAAAGCCATGGTCGGCGAAATGATCACCTATTATCGGGAACGCCGGGTCGCGGTGGAGGCCGGGCCTTTCTGGATTCCGGGGGCGGAACATGTGCCCCCATCCGCCCGGGAAGATCTGGAAGGACAACTCAGGAAATCCATCGAAGAACGCCTCGAACGGGCCGGGGACAATCTTTCGGACTGGGTGGTGATTCGTGAAACCGCGGGCAACCGGGAGTTGCTGAAGGAAGCCGGACCGGAGATTTTTGCCCTGGGCTTTACCCACGCGCATGAAACCAACCCCGAAAT
>PXAS01000196.1 GCA_003565815.1 PVC group bacterium | reverse complement strand
CGTTCGGACTCCCCCGAAGGCTTTTTCCCATTTTCAGGGCTCTAAAACCACGATTTCTCAGTACCCTTGCACAAGACGGTACAACATATTGTGGTTAGTCCAGTAAAGTGAATACCCCTATTCCCTTTTTCCCTCTCTCCTTCTTCCCCATCACATCTACTTCCCGATACAGAAGCTGGAAAAGACCTGATCGAGCAAGTCTTCGTGATATTCACGCCCGGTTACCTGACCCAGTGCTTTCAGGGACTCCCGGAGGGCGGGGATGGTGAGAACGAGCGTTTCTTCCATATCATCGGATTGAAATAGCTTGGCGACTTCCCGGATTTCCCGATCCACACCCTCCAAAACCTTCCGGTGTCGTTCGGAAATTACCGCATGTGGACGCGCGGAGAGGTCGATGGAGTCGGAAAGAAGCCTTTTCAGGGCTTTTTTGAGTTCTTGGAGACCTTTTTCCTGGATCAGGGCCATTTCCACGCGTTGCACCCCCGGCCATTGTTCCACGTGGAACAATTGGGGAAGATCGATTTTGTTGCAAATCAAAATGCTTTTCCGGGGGTCCAAGGCACGAAGCGCGTCATAACTTTCGGCATCAGCGGGTTGACTCATGTCAATCAGATGCAAATGAAGGTCGGCGCGTTCGATATACTTCCGGGTGCGGTGAATGCCCTCCCGCTCCACAAAATCCTCCGATTCCCGCAATCCCGCCGTATCCACCAGGTGAAGAGGAACGCCGTCCAAGACAAATTCGGCTTCGATGCTGTCGCGGGTGGTGCCGGGAATGTCGGAAACGATGGCGCGATCATGTCCCAACAGGGCATTGAGCAGGGTGCTTTTCCCGACATTGGGTTTTCCACTCAGCACCACCATGGCGCCGTCCCGCAAAAGGTGTCCCTCGTTCCACGTATCCAAGAGTTCCCGGATTTGCGTTTGGATGGACGAAATTTCGCTCCTGATTTTTTGGGGAACCGATTCGGGAAGTTCGTCTTCCGGAAAATCCAAGGTGGCTTCAATCTGTGCCGCCACCAGCATCAGGGCATCATACACGGTATCGAATTTTCGGCTTAATCCGCCTTCAAGTTGTTGTTGCGCTGCGGCCTGCGCCCGGGCGGAATGCGCACGAACAATATCCATAATTGCTTCCGCTTGAAGGAGATCGATCCGACCATTCAAAAAGGCCCTGCGGGTAAATTCGCCGGGATCCGCAGCCCGGGCCCCGGCGTCCAGACAGGCCCGAAGTACCCGGGTGGCGGTGGCGGTGCCGCCATGACACTGGAATTCCACCACATCCTCGCAGGTGTAACTCCGAGGGCTCCGCCACATTAACAACACGCCTTCATCAATCTTTTCATTGTCAGAGCGCACATGACCATATACAAATGTATTTTCCGGGCGGCGGGAGGGAAGCGGAGGGGCGCAAAGAAAGCATTGGTCGGCGATGGCATATGCCAGTGGACCGCTGACGCGTATGATGGAAACCCCGCCCTCGCCGGGAGGCGTGATCACGGCGGCGATGGTGTCGGATGGAAGTTGTCCTGCTTCGGGTAGGTTTTTGGGGTGATTGGACATGGGAAAAGGGGTATGTATTTGTGGATTGGGGATTGGGGCTTTCGGCTTTCGGCTTTCGGCTTTCGGATTGAACACGGAGAAAGTATGGATGAAAAGCCTTAGAACGTGAAAAAGGTTTTGGGGCAGGGGGGAGGGGGTTATATAGCTTCGGAGTTCCGCTTTTAAGCGGTTTCAGGGAGGCGGCTTTAGCGCCGACCTCATTCAGATTTCCCAAGCCAATCATCGCGATTTCTGCTTCCGAATGCTGCTCCGGGCCTAAAGGCCCATCGCTGAAACCGCTTGAAAGCGGAACTCCGAAGTAGTTTCTGAAAATTCATTTATACAGACATGCTTCGTTTCAGGGGTGTAAAACCTCCTGGTTTCGGTGCCTAATCCGCGTCAGGGAGTTTCGCTGTGGACGACTTCGCCGATATAGGGCAGTTCACGGTAATGGCTGTCGTAATCCAGGCCATATCCCACCACAAAGACATCGGGGATCTCGAAACCGCGGAAATCCGCGCGGATATCCACGGCACGACGTGCGGGTTTGTCCAACAAGCAACAGGTGAGCACCCGCCGGGCCCCTTTGTTTTCAATGTGACGGACGGCAAAGCGCAGGGTGCGGCCCGAGTCGAGGATGTCATCGACCAAAAGCACGTCGGCCCCATCCAGATCCACGGAGACATCCTTGAGAATGCGCACGTTGCCACTGCTCCGGGTGCCGCCGCCATAGCTGGACAAGGTCATGAAATCGATACGCGGATGAAGTTGATGGCGGTTCAGGGCTCTGACCAAATCGGCGAGAAACATGAAACTTCCCCGCAGAACGCCCACGATGACCAGATGATGTTCGGCGGAGGCCTCATGAGGCGCCTCTCCGGTTTGCGGGGGAAGACAACGGGCATGGATTTCTTCGACCAACTCGTCAACTCTGTTTTTAAGCTCTTTGGCACCAATTGTTTCTATGATTTTGTGGGGAGGGAGATTCATGAAGTTCACTGTGGGGGGAGCACACCTTCGCGGACCAATTCGTCATCCATTTCCTGCGTCAGCGGAATGGGCAGGGGTGGTTTTCCGGTGCGGATGGCATCCATTTGCACGTTTTCGAGGTGGGCCTGCAGTTCTTCGGGGGACTGGAAACGGCTTTGTTGTTCAGGTTCCTCGTTTTGATCCTGCCGCTGAGGCGGACGAGGCACGCGCCGGACCCTGGCGGGTTCGGGTTGGGAAGGGGGACTGGGGCGGGTGCGTCCGCCGCGCGCCGAGGAAGGCGTTGAATCCGTCGGTTCGGGTCCCGACTCCAGGCTGAATCGGTGTTGTTGACCCTGAAAAGAGATGGTGGCCTGTCCGCGATGAATGTCACCATCCACCAAGACATAACGATGACCCGGGTAGGTCTCGCCTTTGATGAGCAAAAAGCCGCTGTTATCTCTGACGTTCTGCAACCCGACCCGTATGCTTTGGCTGAAATCGTCGTAAGTGATCATGGTCATGCGGTATTCATTGGCCCAGCCCGGGGTTGCGGGTGCGGGAGGTTCGGGAGGCGGCGGCTCCGCACGCGGGGGGGGAGGGGGCCTTCCGAGCAATTGTTTGTCCAGAATGATTTGGTATTCACCCAAACTCGCGGGGAGGGGGCGTACATGGAAGAGCGCCCCCAGCAGCAAGAGGGCACAGAAACCTGTCAAAGAGAATCCTTTTGTTTTCATCTGGTTCAGGATAACATGAAAGCAGGAAAATTCACACCCGAATCCGCGAGAACTTTGCAAAGAAGGCGTGCAAGATCATGGAGCGAAAGGGATTGTCGGGAACCGAGGCATACCCATGCGGTCTGTCGAGGATTCCAGACAATTCCTTGCAGCCCATGAGATTGTGCGGATTCAACGCAAAGGTCCCGCGGATTCGGGTCACACTCGAATCCGTGAGAACTTTGCAATGAACGATGAAAAAAAGCCTTTCGAGCATGTCCTGGACATCACCAGCCTGCAAAATCCGAGAATCAAACAACTGAACAAATTTCGCAAGCGGTCTGTACGCGAAGCGGATCAGGTGGTGTTGATCGAAGGGTATCGGGAACTGACCCGGGCCCTGGAGCAAGGATGGCCGTTGACGGAAGTGTATTTTTGTGAAGCTTTGTTTTTGGGCGACAACGACATGGAAGTGTTGCGGGCCGCCGAGTCCGAAGGGGCGCAACTCCTGCGATGCAGCGAAACCGTTTTCAGGAAAATCGCCTATCGGGACCGGCCCGACGGACTGTTGGCGGTGGCGCCCCAACATCACATGACCTTGGATGATCTGCCGGAGATGGACAATCCGTTTCTATTGTTGATGGTCGGCATCGAAAAGCCCGGCAATCTCGGAACCATGCTGCGTTCCGCCGACGGGGCCGGGGTGGATGCGGTGATCATCTGCGATCCGGTCACGGACATCTACAACCCCAACACCGTACGGGCCAGTGTCGGCACCCTGTTTTCCGTGCCCGTGGCCGAAAGCAGCTACGAAGAATGCACCGCGTGGCTGAAAGAGCAGGGCATCCCCATGCTCGCGGCCACGCCCCACGCCGAACGCTCGCTGTATGAAACCGATCTGTCCGGTCCCGTGGCCCTGGCCGTGGGCTCTGAGATGCACGGCTTGGACGAGCGGTGGATGAAGGCCGCCGATCTGCGGGTCTCCCTCCCCATGTGTGGCATCGCCGATTCCCTCAATGTCTCCACCGCCGCCGCCTTGGTGCTGTATGAAACTTTGCGGCAACGGGTTTTTGGGGGGGAGAAGTAGAGAGAGGGGAGAGGGAGAGAACTTCGAACATCGAATGTCCAACCTTGAACGTCCAACGGAGCACGGACATTCCTGTCCGTGTACCTCCGGTCCAAACATTGAATATCCACGTCGAATGGAATTCGAGGGGAAGGGGGGCTGCGGGAAAAAGTGTTTCCACTTCGCGTCAATACACTTGTAACCAAGGGGGGGCCCCCTCAGCCCCCACGCCACCCCAAGCCTTGGTCAGAGCCAGTTCGAAAACTTTTTCCAACGGGGTTTTGCTGCGATCAACCTTCACCCATTTCCAAAAAAAACGGCGCCCAATCGGATGTCGTGGATCTCCAGGGGCAGCCAGGCCGCCTCTTGGCAGGCAAACGCGACGCCGATGCCGCGTTCGCCGTATCCTTGCAGCAGGCGGTCGTAAATTCCTTTTCCGCGTCCGAGTCGGTGTCCGGCGCTTGTAAAGGCTCTTCCGGGGACCAGGGCCGCATCCAGGGTCCCGACATCCACCACATCTCCAAGAGGCGGAAATCGGAGACCCAGGATTCCGGGGCGAAGCGGTTCCAAAGCCTTCAGAGCCCTGAACTTCCACCCGAAGGCCTCGTCCGGCGCCGGCAAAAACAGTTGAACCCCTTCCGCCAACCATTTTCGCAACAAAGGACCGACATCCGGTTCGTCGGGCAATGCCAGATACACGCCCATTCGTTTGGCCCGGCGAATTTTCGGATCTTCGGCCAGACGCTCGCAAAGCATTTGGCTTTGCCGTGCCCGTTCGGCAGGGGACATGGCCCTGATTTTCTCTCCGAACGTCTGACGAATCTTAAATTTGTCGGGAGGGGCATCGTCCATCAGGTCCTCCGCGGATGTTTGCGCAGGGAATCCAGGAAGGCCAAGCGCTTGTCGATGGTCTGTTCGTATCCCTGCTCGGAAGGTTTGTAATACTGCTTGTCCGTGGGGGCGTATTCCTGATCGACGAAATGGTGTTCGCCATCGTGCGCGTACTGATAGCCGGTGTGGCCAAGCTTTTTGGCCCCCGCGTAATGCGCGTCTCGCAAATGACGGGGAACGGGCAGAACCTTGCCCGATTTCACGTCCCCCATGGCCTCGCCAATGGCCAGGGTGGCGGAATTGCTTTTGGGGGCACTGGCCAAGTAGGTCGTCGCCTGGGAAAGGGTCAACTGCGCCTCCGGCATGCCGATGAAGTCCACGGCTTGCATGGCCGCCACCGCAATCGTCAATCCGCGCGGGTCGGCGTTGCCAATGTCCTCGCTGGCGAGAATGATGAGCCGACGGGCAATAAAGCGTGGATCCTCGCCCGCGACCAGCATTTTCGCGAGCCAGTAAATGGCCGCGTCCGGGTCGGAACCGCGCACGCTTTTGATGAAGGCGGAAATGGTGTCGTAATGTTCATCCTCGTCCTTGTCGTAAACCACGGCCTTTTTTTGGATGCTTTCCTCCGCGTCTTCGCGGCGAATGACAATGGTGCCATCGGCCTGCGGGGGCGTGGTCAAGACCGCCACTTCCAAGGCGTTGAGAGCCTTGCGGGCATCGCCTTCGCAGACGGCGGCCAGGTGTTCAAGCGCCTTCTCCTCGGCGCGAACGGCGTGTGCGGCCAACCCCCGTTCGTCCTCCAGGGATCGTTTCAATAATTTTACAATTTCTTCCGGCGGAATGGGTTCCAATTGAAAAACCCGGGAGCGAGAGACCAAGGGGGAGTTGATGAAAAAAAACGGATTGTGGGTGGTGGCGCCGATCAGGGTCACGTCCCCCTCCTCGACATAAGGCAGGAGAATATCCTGCTGGGCCTTGTTGAAGCGGTGGATTTCGTCAATGAACAGGACCGTTTCCCGTCCCGCCCGCAGGCGTTTGTCCCGGGCCGTTTCCAGGATTTTCCGCAATTCCGCCACATTGCCCAGGATGCCGCTGGCCCGGGCGAATTCCCGTTGGGTCACTTTGGCAATCACCTCCGCCAACGACGTTTTGCCGCAGCCCGGCGGACCATAGAGAATCAGGCTGTCCAGCCGGTCCGCCTCGATGGCCCGGCGCAAGAGCTTGCCCTCGCCGAGGATATGCGTCTGTCCCGCGATTTCGTCCAGCGTTACCGGGCGCATGCGGGCCGCGAGGGGGCGT
Source organism: PVC group bacterium (assembly GCA_003565815.1). Classification (GTDB taxonomy): domain Bacteria; phylum Verrucomicrobiota; class Kiritimatiellia; order SS1-B-03-39; family UBA6053; genus PXAS01. Next base: position 189 of record PXAS01000196.1, on the reverse strand, counting down.
TTTTTTTCGGCGTCGGGATGATCGGGAAAGAGGTCCATGGGCAATCTCGGGGGAACAGAGGGGCTGGGGTCGAATTTGTAAGAAAACCCATACCCTTTTCCAAGCGTAAAATCGACAGGCCTTTTTGCTTTCCTTCGCCCCCGCAAACGAAAACCACTGAAAACACTGGGGGACACTGATCTTGGATGG
>PXAS01000239.1 GCA_003565815.1 PVC group bacterium | reverse complement strand
TTTCGGGACCGAAGTCCACCCGCCCGGACAGGGTTTCGGGATCGGCGTGATCCAGCAGGACCCGGAAGGCGGGCGTTTGGCTCTGCAGGGTCATCATGCGGGGCGCGGGCACGGGATCGGGCTCGCGCCAGGGGGATCGGTATTTCCACACCACCCGGCGGGTGGACCGTTCGCGCTCCGCGAAAACCTCAACGCTTTCCCCTTTGCGCATTTCCCAGTCCGGGGCGGGATACGAGGCGAGGATTTCGGGGATGCCGTTCTCTGGATTTTCCAAGCCGAGATGGATCAATTGTTGGCCGGGATGCTCCCAGATTACGAAGTCGCCCGGATGTCCCTCCGGCCACAAACGCGCCTGCAAATCGGGGGCGATGGTGTCCGGACCCGCGGAATGGGCCATGAACCAATACGGCAGGCTCATCCAACGCGCCCATGCCTTTTCAAACCAGGTTTCGCCTTCCGCATCTTCCACGGAAAGCTCGGGTTCGCTTTGGGTGATGGGCGGGTTGAGTTTGTAGACGTCGTTCCGGTAAGACAAATAGGCTTCCACCATGGATTCGGGAGTGTGGTGCAACGTTTCGGCATCACGAAGGTACGAAGGCGTTGTTTCGTATTCCTTTATGTCACCACGAGCCAAGAACACGCACAAAAAGGCGAGAAGGATGAGCATGGATTTGGGGCGTGGCATGGGGAGTCTCCTGAGGGTATGAAATACTAAAAATATAATACGTTTCAAATATCAAGCAGGGTTGTGTGTGTTTTCAAGAATCCCAAGAAAACAGCGGTGAGGTAGATTGTCAAGCGGTTTTTGCCCGCATTTTGCGTCCAAGGAGAGGTTTTGGTAAAAGGGATGAATGCAAAAAACGATACACAGCAAGGAATATCAGATCGTGGTTGAAAAACTACGTGCCTTGCGTGAAGCCGCCGGAATGACCCAACGAGACCTCGCGGCAAAACTGGACAGGGAGCATTCCTTTGTCTGGCGAATGGAAAAAGGGGAACGACGTTTGGATGTCGTGGAATTCCATCATGTTTGCCAGGCACTGGGTACGGATGCTTCAGCACTCTACCGGGAATTGCTGGATTCATTTGATTCGTAAGATCGAAAGATCTATTAAAGTTCCTGTTGATTGCTTCTGGAGTGGCCCCCTTCGCCCCGCCAATACGGCGATTGGCGCTCCCTTCCCCCTTCGCCCCAAAGCGGTAGCTTCGTTGCACTCGCTACACGCACTCCAAGGACGCTTCGCGTCATCCCCCCTCCGCTCCGCCAATACGGCGATTGGCGCTCCCTTCCTCTTCGGCTGAGGAAAGGGTGCGAACCTGTGCCTCCCGCCTTGCTCGGATGGTTTTGCCGTCTTCTTTCAGGGTGAAATCGTGATAGGCAATGCTTTTCGGAGGGTGGGTGTACGGTTCCGGATCGATTGGGTCGGGGGCGTGGGCGGGGAGGGGGACGGCGAGGGTGCCGCCCCGATGCGGCGGGGCGGGCGGGGTGAGTCCCACGGAAAATCCGGCCTGGAACAATCCGGCCCGCACCGCGTCCGCTTCGGCATAGGTCAACAACATGCCGTCCGCCTTGAGCAGGGGCTTGAAGCGGGCGAAGAGTTCCACCGTCCAGCATTCCGTGTTTTTCATGGCGCTGAAGGGATCATGGAAAATCAGGTCGTAGTTTCCGGGCAGGGTGGTCACCGCCCGACGGATGTCGGCGTGAAAAAGCGCCACCTCCACAAGTGCGTCCCGCCATTGCCCGGTGGATTCAAGAGTGGAAAGCACCGGACAGGCGGGGGCGAGGGCGCGGGCGCGCGGCAAGGCGTCGGCATCCGCCTCGACCGTATCCATGCGCAGGGGATGGCCGCCCGTTTCCCGGGCCACTTCGATTGCCGCCATGACATTCACGCCCAAACCGAAACCCACGTCCAGCACGCGGACCGGCCCCGCCCGGAGGCGCTCGGCCAGTCGGCCCGGTCGAATGAATTTGGCGAAGGCCTCCGCGCGGGCGCCTTCCTTGGCGTGGTAATTTTCCTTGTATCCGGGATGCCGACAGGTGTAACTGCCGTCGGCGGTCAGGATTTTTTCGATGGCGGGTGTGAAGTGCAGGCTACTAAAAATCATCCGTGGATTTGAAGATGCCGACCCGCATGTTTTTCATGGTGTAGATCTCGCGGTCATCCACAAAAACCTGGCCGTCGGAAATGGCCATGACGAGTTTGCGGTTGATGACGCGGCGGATATGGACGTGATAGCGTACGGTTTTGGCGTCGGGCAGTACTTGGCCGACGAATTTCACCTCGTCCACGCCCAGGGCGCGTCCGCGTCCGGTGAACCCCTGCCAAGCGAGGAAAAAGCCGGTGAACTGCCAGGTGGCGTCGAGCCCGAGACATCCCGGCATGACCGGATCATCCTGGAAATGACATTTGAAGAACCAAAGATCGGGGTGAATGTCCAGCTCGGCGATGACTTCGCCCTTGCCGTACCGTCCGCCGGTTTCGTCGATGTGGACCACCCGGTCCGCCATGAGCATGTTGGGAAGGGGCAATTTGGCGGAATCGGGGCTGAAAAGCTCCCCGCGTCCCGCGCGTAAAATGTCTTCTTTTTCGTAAGCGTGTTTTCTGCCTTCTGTGGCCATAAAATTCTCCCGCCGGCATTCCGGCTTTGTTTGATTGTGTTACCGTCCCCTGACACGGATTGTCAGTCATGAAGAGTTGAGACGGAAAACACTTGTCGATTTAATCTCGTTCGGTCAAGGAAGAGTTTTCACGGAAAGCACTTCCTTTGATCCGATGCCCGAACTCCCCGACGCTCCATTTTCCTGGTTTGACCCCTTGCTCACCGATGAGGCTTGGCCGCATTTGGCCCTGATTCTACGGGTGTTTCTGCTTTTGGGCTTTGGGTTTTTGTTGATCAGATTCTCCTGGCGCCTGCGCGCCGAACGCCAAACGGCCCTTCCGGGCGCCTGGCCGAGGGTCATGACGGGGTTTCTGCTCCTCTTTTTGGTGGCGATCGCCTGGCGGCAGGCGCATTGGCAATTGTTTGGCCGTCGCAACGAAAATTTCGTGGCCTTCATGCAACGGTATGACCGCCGGGAATTCAATCCCGCCCATCGCGTGCGTCCCGGGCGCATTTTGGACCGCAAGGGGCGCATTCTGGTTGTCAGCGGCATGACGGAACGGGGGGTGCAACGGGTGTACCGCTATGGGCCCGTGTTCAGCCATGCCCTCGGCTACAACCACCCGGTCTATGGGCTGACGGGTTTGGAGGCCGCGGCCCGGTCGGTCTTGCTGGGCGGGGGGCTCCGCTCCCGGGAGGACCTGATTGCCATGGGCGCGGAACTGATGGACCGGGAACGCCATGCGGAGGGACCGTCGCTGACGACGACGCTGGATGTCGATCTGCAGGTCTCGGCCTATGAATTGTTGGAGGGACGCCGGGGGGCGGTGGTGGTGTTGGACATACGCAACGGGGATGTGCTGGCCATGGTCAGCCGCCCCGAATTCGACCCCAATCGCTTGCATCCCCGACTCTTTGCCGGACAGGTGCCGGACGCGCCGTTGCTGAACCGGGCGTTGTCGGGCCGGTATCCGCCGGGCTCGGTGTACAAGGTTCTGATTGCGGCCACCGCCTTGCAGGACGGCTTTTCCGGCACGCTCGACACGCCACCCGACGGGTTTACAACTTCACCGGCCAATCCCCGGATTCGGGATCATCAATATTACACGGCGGAACGGGAAGGACGGGTCTGGCGGGGGCACGGCCAACTGGGGCTTGGCGAAGCCTTGGCAAAGTCGTCCAATGTGTTTTTCGCCCAATTGGGGGTGCGGAGCGATTGGGACGCGCATGTGCGCACGGCGGATGCGGCGGGGCTCCTGCAACCCATTGCCCTGTGGGAACGCCCGGAGGCGACCCTCGCGGTGCAACCGGCGCGCTTGCCGCAACTTTCCAACCAAGCCCCCTACGGCATCGCCCAATATAGCATTGGACAGGGGGACTTGCTGGTGAGCCCCATGCACATGGCCATGGTCGCGGCGGCGGTGGCCCGGGGCGGACAAAGCGTGTACCCCCGCCTCGACCCCAAAATGCCCTTGAGAACCGGCGGCTGGATTTGCTCCGCGGAAAACGCGGAAACGTTGAAGTGGATGATGTTCCGGGTGGTCCGGGAGGGGACGGGACGCGGAATTGATCTGGCCGAAATACCGGTGGCCGGAAAAACCGGGACCGCGCAAACCGGAGCCGGAAGGGAATCACACAGTTGGTTCATGGGCTTCGCCCCTGTCAGCGAACCGCGCTGGGCCTTCGCCGTGTTGGTCGAACAGGGCGGATACGGCTCCCAAACCGCGCTGCCGATCGCACGGGACCTCCTGCGGGAGGGGGTGCGGGAAGGATGGTTGAAACCATGACCTCCAAAAAACACCCGGGCAAAAATTCGGGCGGAAAACGGGGACAGGCCCCGAAAAAGCGGGACGCCAAACGGGGACAGGCCCCGAAAACCCCGAAAAAATCCGCCGCGGATGGGTCCGGTTCGTTTTTCTTTTTCCCCGTTCTTTTTCTGGTGATGGCGGGACAATTGTTGGTTTTGGGGGCGCGAAGCGCTGAAGGACGGGTGTTGATGTACTCGGATTTGTGGCCCTTCGGCCTGTGGGCGTTCTCGGGGGCGGTCCTGTGTCTGGTGCTGAAGGGGGGGCGCTTTTCCGGGTCTTCGGTGCTGGTTGCGGGCGGACTGCTCCTCTCCGGCATCGGCGTGTTGGTGCGAAGCCGCATGCGCGGGGTGGTGCCGGATGTTTCCGAGATGAATGTGCTCATCCAGCCATTGGGGGTCGCGATTTTGCTGTCGGCGTGGATGCTGACCCGAAAGGGGCGGGTGAAAATCCTGCAACCTTTTTGGGGCCTCGCGGCCTTGGCGGCGTTTGCCCTGGCCGGGGGAATGCTGCTGCTGGGGACACGCTACCGGGGCGGTCTTTACGCGCCGGGCGGGATGACCCCCACCGAATTGCTGAAGCTTTTCGTCCCCTTGGCCGCGGCCGGATTTTTTGCCCGAACCCATTCCCGATGGCAGGGCCGTCCGCCTTGGTTTCCGCCATTGGTGCCTTTGATCCTCCTGCTGACGGTTTGGAGCGGATTTTGCGCGCTCCTGGCCTTGCAAAGGGATTTGGGTTTGGTGATGCTGTTGAGTCTGATCCTGTTGGCGGTGCTCATTTGCGCCACCGCTCGGGTGAGCTGGGGTGTGGCGGCCCTGGGGGGCGCGGTGGCGGCGGGCTGGGGCGTGGTGCGGGTTTTCGCCCATGGCGCCCGCCGGGTGGATGCCTGGATCGACCCTTTCTCCGATCCCACGGGCTCTGGCTGGCAAGTCTTGCAGGGCTTGAGCGGCCTGTACGCGGGCGGGTTGGCGGGAACCGGGTTGGGGTCGGGACGGCCCGACCGTCTCCCCATCGCCAGTTCGGATTTCGTCTATGCGGTTTACGGAGAGGAACTGGGCTTCTTGGGGTCGATTTGCCTGCTGTTTTTGTTCGCGCATCTGTTCCGGGCCGCCATTCTCGCGACCCGCAGGCAGACGGACGCGTTTGCCCATTTGTTTGCGGCGGGCATCACGGCGGCCTTCGTGGTGCAGACGTTGGTGAACATTGCCGGGGTGGTCACGCTGTTGCCCATCACTGGCATCACGCTGCCCTACATCAGCCAAGGGGGCAGCAGTTATTGGGTGACGAGCGTGTGGATGGGGTGCCTCATGGGGCTGTCGGAGACGGGGGCGGCGGGCAAACGCAAAGCCCGGAAGGGCTGAGGTCCAGCGACAGGGGCGTCCACTCCGGCGGGGGGGATTGCAGGGCGGGACCGGCGAGCAAAATCAGGCCGGCCGCATTTCCCCGGATGCTGCCCGCGCCACAAACTTTTCCCGCCCCGCCATGGGCTTCGTGTTCGGCGATGACGGTCCGAACGGCGGGCGGCACCACGCCAATTTGGCAAAGAAGTCGGTGGTTTTCGCGAATCAGGCCCAACCAGGCGGCGCTGTCTTTGGACTCCAGGGCCAGCCGGGTTCTGCGGGTCACGGCGGCAAACGCATTCCAGATGGGGTCCTGTCTGGGGAAATGTTGCCCCACGTGGGCCACGCATTCCCCGGTGTTGCTTTCCGGGGTGCCGCTCAACCAAATTTGAAACGCGGGCGGATATGGAATTTCGCAAGGGCGGAACGCCCCTTTTTTTGCATAGACCATGCCGCCCCGCAGGCAAACCTCGACATCCAGGCCGCTGGAGTGTCCGTGCTGGAACTGTTCGCAGCGCAGGGCGTTCCGGGCGAGAATTTCCGGCGTTGCCTCCGGAGACAGGCCCCGCAGAAGTGTCAGAATGACGGACGCGGAGGAGCCCATGCCGGCGCCGCGGGGAATTTCGCTTTCCAGGCGAATGATTCGGCCTTCCCGGGGTTGTGCCAGGGCGATGGCGGCAAACAACAGATCTTCCGGGGCCGGAACGATTTCCGAAACCCCGCCCGTACCCGCAAGGAAGGCCTTGTGACGGGCTTCGACCCCTTGTAAGTGCTCCGGCAGAAAGGACAGGGGCATGCGGATTTCCTTGCTCCCCGGAAATTGGAGGCGGATTTCTTCGTGGGAATGGGGCAAAAATTCGGCGGTGGCAAAGCGGTTTACCGCCATGGCCA
>PXAS01000053.1 GCA_003565815.1 PVC group bacterium | reverse complement strand
TGGAAGCCGACACCTTTCCCGCCGATGATACCCGCCGGGCCGTGCTCCACTTCCGTCCCGGGCTTCATGCCGCCGTATATGGCAGCGACGCCACCGCCCGCGCCTGGCTGCGCACCCTGGACGTCCTCCCCGACGTCCGCGCCACCCAATTGGAGCACCTCGGCACCCTGCCCGAAACCCTCGACGCCCTCCTCATCAGCGGCTGGGCCGGCGAATCCCTCGACAGCGTCCGCCGCTTTGCCGAACGCGGCGGACTCCTCATGTTCCGCCCCGAAGACCCCACCCCCGGAATGCGCGAGTGGATCGGTCAAGTCGGCGCCCCCGGACGCGCCACCCGCCTCGATCCCCCCGGAAGTTTGCGGGTGGCCGATCCCTGGCCCGACCTGCTGGCGCTGTTTGAGGATGGACGCTTTGGATCGCCTGCCCGCGGCCTTCTTTTTCGACATACCCCCGTGGAACTCGACCCCGAAACGCACCGCCCCATTCTCCAATTGGAAAGCGGCGAACCCGTTTGGGCGCGACTCACCCACCTGCCCGCCGTCTATCTCTGGACCCCGTCCCTCTCCCCCGAGGAAAGCACCCTCATCGCACAGACGGAATGGGTCCCGATGTTCGGAGAATGGCTGTTCGGCGGACGCATCCCCACCGGACCCGCGCCCGCCATTGCCGGGGATTCCCTGCATGGGGCGCGCGCCGATTTGCCCGCCGCGAATCTGACCCTCACCGATTTCGAAGGCGCCGAGCTTCCCATTGTCAGCCAGGAGGACGTCGTTCGGGCCCGGGATCCCCTTGCCCCCGGGATTTACATCTGGAGAAACGCCGACACCGGGGAGCCGATCGCCATGCGGGCCGTCAACCTTCCCCCCGAAGAATCCGATCTGCGCACCGAGGACCCCGAAGCCCTGACCGGCGAAGGCATGTCCGCCCTCGCCCGGGCCGCCGAATTGCGCACCCTCCGCGAAGGCCGTCCCCTCTGGCCCTGGTTGCTACTTCTCGCCTTTCTCTTCGCCGCCACCGAGCACGCGGCCACACTGCGGGCGGTGCGCACATGAATCCACTCATCCCCATCGAAACCTGGGTTCCCCTGATGATCGCCCTGATCGCCGGGGTGCTCCTCACCGCCAAAAAAACCTCCGGCAAACTTCCCCGGCCGTGGAACCTGCTGTCACCGGCTTTGCGTCTCGCCGCCGTGCTGTGCATGGGGATCCTTTTGCTCAATCCAGGCGAGTTCCGCCCCCTCGACGCCGAGGTCACCGGGAATGCCTGGATTCTTCTGGACCGTTCCGCGTCCATGGGGCCGCAGTCCGAAAACTCGCCCACCCGCTGGGAACGCGGCGCGGCCTTGCTTCGCACCCTGCCCGAAACACCCCATGCCCGCCATCGCATCCTGCCCTTCGCCGAAAGCCTCGAATCCGAAGTCACCGCCGAAGAATTGTCAGACCTCTCCGCCGACGGCGAGGGCACGGACATGCTCCAGGCTTTGCGCGCCGCCCTGGACCGGGCCCAAAGCGACCCCAGTCCCTCCCGGGGCATTCTCCTCCTCACCGACGGGATTCAAACCGCGACCCATGCCGATCCCAGCGTCCAATTCGAGGACCTCGCGCTCCGCGCCCGTTCCCACCGCATTCCCATTTCCGCCAAAATGATCGGCGCCCCCCTGCAACGTCCCGATTTGGAACTGCGCCCTCACCAGGACCTGCTCACCGTCACCGCCGGATCCGAACGCGCCGTGCGCGGCAACATCCGCAGCCGCCATCTCCCCGATCTACGCAAACCCGTCCGACTGCTCAACGCCCAAGGCGAAGTCGTGGACGAAACCCGGCTCTCCCTTCCCGCGGAATCCGACGTGCCCTTTGTGCTCAACACCGGCCCCCTCGAAGCGGGCATGCACACCTTTCGACTTGAAGTCGAAGCCGACGAATCCGAGGCCCGCGTGGACAACAATGCCCGCGAAATCCGCGTCAACGCCGTCGAAGTCCGTCTCAACGTCCTGCTCCTCGAAGGCGTGCCCCACTGGGACAGCAAATTCCTCGCCCAGTGGTTCCGCGGACGCCAGGGCATACAGCTCACCACCCTGCACCGCCTCGCCGAAAACCGTTATTTTTTCGTCGGCCCCGACAGCGACACCCCCGAAGCCGGCGATCACGCCCGCCTGCCCGGCGAACGGGACGACTTCCGCGAATTCGACCTCATTCTCGTCGGTCGCGGACTCGATTACATGAGTTCCTCCCAAACCACCGCCGCCCTGCACCGTTTCGTGCGCGACCACGGCGGGGTCCTCATTTTCACTCGCGGACGTCCCGTCACCGCCGACCGTCCCGCCCTCGAATCCCTCCTGCCCGTGGAGTGGCGCGACGAACTCGGCGAGGACCGCGTTGCCCGCCCCACCCCCGCGGGCGGGCGTTCGGGCTTGTTCGGGGATCTTCTTCCCGGTCGCGACTCCGAAGTCTGGGCGCAACTCCCCGCCCTCCGCGGCCTTCGACGGCTCAACGTCACCGACGGCATGGCCACCGTCCTCCTCGAAGCGGCCATCCCCGGCAGGGACGATGCCTGGCCGGTCATGGTCAGCCGACGCTATGGACACGGCCAACTCCTCCTGGTCAACGGCGAAGGCATGTGGCACTGGGATTTCCAGGCCACCGCCGCCGTCGAGGATCGTTGGTACGGCGATTTTTGGACCCAGGTCATGCTTTGGACCACCCAGGCGGCCCGTTTCCAGCCCGGTCAAACCTGGAGCGTGGACTGGCGTCCGCAAGTCCCCGAACCCGGACATGAGATTGACTTCAGCGTGGAACGTCGCCTCGAACGCGAGACCCCCGCCACGGAAGCACCCCGTTTGCGCATTCAGCCCGAAGACGGTCCCTCCGTGGAAGTGCCCCTCTACCCCGAAGGCAGAGGCAACCGTTTGTTGGGGCGTTGGACTCCCGACGCGCCGGGGCTTTATTCTCTCGTCGTCCTCGAAGAAGAAGACGCCACCCCCGTCGACAGCCCCCGTCTCCTTTCCATTCCCGCCCCGCCCGGGGAATTGGACCGCCTCGATCCCAGCCCCTCCCCCCTGCGCGAACTCGTCGAAAGCAGCGGTGGGCGCTGGATCGAAGACGATGAAATTCACACCGCCTTCCTGGACCCCGAAACCGATCCGGCTGCCCCTTCCGGGGAAGCCGTCTGGCATCCGCATTGGACAAAATCATGGATTTTGCTCGCCATGATCTCCCTTCCGGGTGTTGAATGGGGGGTAAGACGCCGAAAGGGCTTGATTTAATCATGAACGCCAAACGACTGATTCGAATTTTGCAACGCAAGTGGGCGCTCGAAGGAGCCTCCTCGCTCCTGTTATTGTGCTTGCGCATTTTCGCCATCGGCCTCCCGCTCCTGATCCTCTACGTGTGGGCGGACGCCCTGCTGGCCCTGCCGGAAGCCACGCGCCGGGTTTGGAATCTCCTCCTCCCCGCCCTCGTCATCGGCCTCTCGCTCATCGGCCTCCGCCCCCCCGGACGCCTTGCGGATTTGGCGCTGCGCCTGGACCGTTACCGCAAAGACCGCCGCCGCACCATTTCCTGTGCCTTGGATCTTTGTGAAGATGCAGGTACATCGCCGCCCCTGCATCAAAGCATGCGCCGGGCCGCCCTGTCCGATGGGGAGACCGCCCTCAAAGCCACCCCCGTCCATGCCCTCGTCCCTTTCCGCGCCCTGGGGCTGGCGTTGCTCGTGGGGATCGCCGCCGCGTTCATTGCCCGCGGGCTGGCCCGCGCCCATCCCGAGGCCACCGACATCGTCCTCGCCAGACTCCGCAACCCCTCCGCCGACATCGCCCCCTGGACCCGCTTGCAATTCGAATTCCTCCCGGAAAACCCCACCGTCGTGTACGGCGAGGACATTCAACTGGGCGTCCGCATTCACAACGGCCTCCCCGAACATCCCGTGCAGCTGCGCACCCGCATCGGCGGCATCGAACGGGACGCGGGTTGCTTCCGCGAGCGGGAAGACACCTTTTCCCAGCGGATCGAACAGGTGACCCAACCGGTCGAATACTGTTTTACCGTCGGACGGATTCGCAGCGAATGGCGTCGGGTGGAGTTACAGGTTCTGCCTCGGGTCACCGCCGCCCGCGTGTCCCTCGCCCCCCCCGAATACAGCGGTTTTCCCTCCCGCGCCTTTTCCTTCGGCGAACAGGGCATCGAAGCGCTGCGCGGTGCCGCCGTGACCCTCGAAGTACAGAGCAATCGCCCCCTTTCCGGCGGCGAATTGTCCCTCGTCGGCCCCGAGACCACCTCCAGGATACGCGCCACCCTCAACGACGAAGGCCACGCTGTTTTCAAATGGAAACTGGAGGAGGACGCCGAACTCGCCGTGCAACTCAATGACATTCAGGGCAATCGCATGGCCCGCCCCCTGAGCGGCGTTCAACGGGTGAGGACGGATCAGAGACCCGTGGCCGTCATTACCGAACCGCCCCGCTTCGCCCTCGCCACCCCCGAAACCCGCCTCCCCCTCAAAGGCTACGCCAGCGACGACATCGGCGTCACCCGACTTTCCCTGGTTCGCGGCATGCCCGGCTTCATCGACCGCGCCACCGTCCTTTGGGAAGGCACGCCCCAACGCCGCCGCGACTTCACCGATGAACTTCCCCTGGACGCCATCGGCGTGGAGCCCGGCCAAACCTTGGAATTGTATCTCGAAACCCGGGATTACCGCCCCGACAGCCCCGAAACCGGCGTTTCGGAAATGGTCCGCATCCAAATCATCACCACCGAGGAATACGCCTTGCAATTGCGCAATCGCGAAAAATTGGACGGATTCCGGCGTCGCTTTGCCATTTCCTCCGCGATACTCACCGAAGTCGCGGAGGCCTACCGTGAATTGCATGAAATCCTCCAAGGCAATCCCTCGATCGAAGAAGTGGACGCCGCCCTCGCCGCCACCGCCGAGGTGATGCGCCGGGCCGCCGAAGTTTTCGAAGCCCTCGAAGAGGATTTCCCCATCTATGATCTTGAATCCGCCGCCGCCGAATCCCTGGCCAATTTACGCGGGCATTTCCAGGAGCAAGCCTCGGAACTCCAAGCCATGTCCCATCGCGACATGGATTTGGATCAAAAAGTGGAGCGCATGGCCGCCGCGTTTTTGGATCGCCGCGATCAACACCGCGAACATGAAGACTTCGCCGAACAATTCATCAAAGTCGGGGAACTCCTCGAACAAACCACCGCCTTTCAACGGCTCATCCAACGTCAGGAAGCCCTCGAACGCGAATTCGCGCGCCACGCGTACAGTCTGCCGCCCGAAGAACGCGACCGCCTGCGGCGATTGGAGCGTCAGCAACGGGCCCTACGGGAGGAATTGCGGGAATGGATCGAAACCACCCGCCAACGCGCCGATGCCCTCCCCAATGAATTCGAAGGTCTCCGCGATCAGGTGCATGAAATGCTTCAGGGCTTGCAAGAAGCCGAGGCCGAAGCCTTCATGGAGGCCGCCGCCAATGCCGCCGGCAACGAAGCCAACCGACAAGCCTGGCAAATGGCCAGAGCCGCGCTGGAGGCCCTCCGCAATCCGCCCGGGGATCCGCAGGAGGGTGGAGACGGTGATGGTGACGGTGACAACGACTTCGGCAGAATGTGCCGCGGACAAGGCGGATCCGGCGGACTCGGCAACGCCCCCGGCATCGGCAATTCCCTCGACCAACTCCTCAATGCCCTCCGCAATGCCATGGGCAGCGGATCCGGCGCACAGCCCGGAGGAAGCGGCGGCGGGCCCGGCGGCTTTTCCGATGACGGCTATGCCGTGCGCGGCTCCTCCACCCTTGACATTCCCATGCTCGGCCCCAACCGACACAATTTCGACCTGCCCCGCGGCCAGGATGTCGAGGGATACGCCCTCGGCCAAGGACGCGGCGGCGCCCGGCGCGTTGACCAACGCCACGGCCCCTCCCCCCAACCCACCGGCGAAGAGGCGCTCTCCGCCGACGACATCCGCATTCGCCAATCCCCGGAACGCTATCGCGAAGCCATCCGGGCATTTTTCGACCTCTCAACGGAGTAACACCATGAAAACAAAACCCAAAATCCTCCCCATGCTCACCGCCGCCGTGTTTGCACTGGCCGCCCTCCCTCACGTCCGCTCGGCCAACGAAGCCGGCCAGGCGGAGAAAGAAGGCGTCATCCAGGCCGCCAACCTCATTTTCGCCGGCACCCACACCTCGCGGTGCTTCAGCGACGAGTTTCTCGGCATCGCCCAGCGCGAAACCGGCATCCCCGTGGCCCGCCGTTTCACCAGCGTCAAACTCGATTCCGAGGAACTCTTCGAGTATCCCTTCGTCATGATGACCGGTGAGCAGGAATTCTCCTTCTCGCACACCGAACGCGAAAACCTCAAGCGCTACCTCGACCGCGGCGGCTTCCTGCTCGCCTCCGCCGGATGCAGCAGCCGCCCCTGGGGCGATGCCTTCCGCCGGGAAATCAACGGACTCTTCGAAGACACCCGCCTCGTCCATCTCGACATGGATCACCCCCTCTGGAAAACCGTCTACGACATCGAATCCGTGGAACTCCCCCGCCCCGGCGGCGAAGTCCGCATTTCCGGCCTTGAACGCAACGGCAAACTCGTCACCGTTTTTTCCCCCGAAGGCCTCAACGAAAGCGCAAAGGTGGACGGCTGCTG
>PXAS01000410.1 GCA_003565815.1 PVC group bacterium | reverse complement strand
GAAATATAGCAACAGGTATTTTACTACCAAGCAGTTTTCCGAGTTACGGAAATCTTAAGAAAACTCCTCACTTATCAGTTCTTTGAACGCGAATAATTCCCCATCGCCCAGCGTCCCATCGAGATACCAATTCAGCCATTGTTCGAGGAGAAAGAGAGCCTGATCGCCTAGACGGAATCCGGTTGGAGCAAAAGACGCGTGTTCATGGCCTACAGGAAAAGTCTGGTCGAAACGTAGGATGGAACCTTTGCTACTGCCCAAAGGAAGTTGATCCAAAAAATACTGTCGAAAATGGGCGTGCCGGATCTTCTGAACCAAAGCCGGCGGAAAACCGGAGCGATTCCCTGTATCGGCGGAGTAGTAGGGGGCGACCAGAAAAAACGGGCTGGTTTGCCAGTTTGCCATCCCCAAGCTGTCTTTTTTGGGAACAAGGGAAGGATTGGCTCCTCCCAGCACCAGACAAGGCCTGCGCTTGCAGCGATTAACCACATAGGCATCGGCATCAAGAAGACTGGGCAGTGCCGCAACCGGCAAGGTTTCTTTGGCGGCCTTTCGACCGGACGCGGACAGTGGAATCGCTTTCAAGGCGGCGTGTTCGTGGTCCTCGCGCACAGTCCTTTCCGCAACCAGTTGCAAGGGGATCTGCGAGAAATATTGCACATGACACCAAACCAGCATCCCTCGATCTATCGTTCGGGTCTCGTCTTTCACCCACCAGTCCCCGTCGTTCAGTCCCTGAATACAATCATCCGGAAAGCTCGTCATATGTCCCTCCCCTGCGGCTTTCCGATTTCCATACCTCATCTGTGAAATGAACGGTTGCGCCCCCGGCGGGGAATTCCGGCCCGGCAAGCTGATCCAGCCATGCGGTGACTTCCGCCAACTCTTCAGGATTTTCTTGGGTTACAACTTTGCTTTGTTGTGCCCGGGCTTTCGCATAATTTTGGCTGCATTTCTTGCGAAGCTCCGCCATCCGGGACTTCAAACGGGCCTGTTTCTTTTTGCTGAGAATGATTTCAGGCTCCGCCGCTTCCGCAGGAGCATAGATCGCCGTAGGTTCGCGGACGACAGAATGGAAATCCAAGGGTTCACCGGGGGCCGCCAGCAGCATGGGCATGGTGGCATAGACGGCGTGAAGCAGCTTTTTGGTGTCGGATTTATATTCGTGGACCACCCTCTGCAGAACCCCGCGCAATTCCATGGGAAGCTTTTGACGTATCGCATCCACCTGTCGTTTCAGGTCTTCCGGATCCTCTTTAACGACAAAGCGGATGTAATCCCCCTCGTAATCGCTGGGGCGGGTGATTTTATCCGCGCCAATCCCCAATGCCGCCGGTTCGATCAGATCATGGGCCGGATTGGACCAAGGGCCAAAGTTGTGAAATTTCCAATCCACTCCGGTAAATGTCGAGCCCTTGTTATGTTCCGCATAGGTCAGGTCTGCCAGATAGGCAAATTTCAAAAGATGGATAGGCCCCAACTCACGTTGATCCCATTCCTCCTCAGCCGCCAGCAGGAGGGCGTATTGATAAATAAGGGTAAGGTGGTCTTTGTTCACGGGTTTACCTAAGTCGTTTCTCCATTATCACCTATGTTGCCCCGGGGTCAAAGGAAAATCGACGACTTGTCGCCTCCAACATTCCTTGCAGAAGAGCGGAATCTGCATTCTTATCCACATATATCCCGATTCCAGCCTCTTTGTCGCGTAGCGACAACCTGGAGTTTGGTTTTTTCTAGTTTTGTGAGCTAGTTTTTTTTCGATTCCCTTGAATACATGGGATTTTCTTGTTGATTTATATCTAGCATATATGCTAGATGTCATGCGAACCCCAAACCAAAGGAGTCTTCTCATGGGATACCCAACCAAAGTTCAGCTCATCTCCCGCAAGAAAAGCGCGGACCAGTATTACATCAACTTCCCGACCGCCGTGGCCGAAGCCATGGAATTTGAAAAGGGAGAAATCATCGAGTGGATCATCGAGGACAAGGCCAACATCATCGCCCATCGGCCCCATGTGCCTCCATCCCCGGTCACGATTAAAAAAAACTTCTCCGCTCGTAGACCAATGGGAAGCTTTGTGGGATGAATTCGGCCCCGCATCCGCCACTTCCGAAATCTGCGCGAAAAGGTACCATGACCATTTGCTTGCCCAGTTGCTTTGCCTGGGCCGCCACACGATCACTTCGTTGATCACCACCCACGGCGCCCAGTTCGCCGATTGGACCGCCCATTACGATCTCTATGCCAAGAAACGTGTCGACCCCAACGTGCTCTTCAGGGGAATCCGGGATAACATCGAGGAACTCAACGCCAACCAATCCCCTCTGGTCATCGCGCTGGACGACACGATCCTCCGCAAAACCGGACGGTGCATTCCCGGGGCTTCTTATCGCAAAGATCCCTTGGGTCCCGCGTTCAACGTCAATCTCGTCTGGGCACAGCGTATGATCCAGTTTTCCGCCTGCATTCCCAATGCGAAGGGCGAGGGCCGCATGGTGCCCATTGCTTTTGTGGATGCCTCCACGCCCAGAAAGCCACGAAAAAACGAGTCCGCGGAAAAATGGGCGGACTACAAAGAGGCCATGAAACAGCGCAACCTCAACCAAATCGCCATTCAGACGCTCCACACCATTCAGGCGGAGCGTGAGGCCCGCCTCCTTCGTCTGGTGGTTGACGGGAGCTACACCAACGGGCGCATGTTGCGAAACCTCCCCGAAAGCACCACGCTGATCGGGCGTATCCGAAAAGACGCCCGTCTCAATGCGCTTCCGGAGCATCAGTCTCCAAAAGGCAGGAAACGATTTTACGGCAAGGATCTGCCCACTCCGGAACAAATCCGCAAAGACCCCACCATCCCTTGGCAAAAAGTCAGGGCCTTTGCCTCCGGAAAAATGCGGACCTTTCAAATCAAAACCCTGGAAAGGGTTCGGTGGAGAAAGGCGGGGGAAATGGATCTCAGGTTGGTGATCATCCGAGCCATCCCCCGCAAAGGGCCGGGAGGAAACCGCGCCTACACACAACCGGCGTACTTGATCTGCACCGATCCGACACTCGCTTTGAAGGAGGTGTTGCAAAACTACATCTGGAGGTGGGACATCGAAGTGAATCACCGTGACGAGAAAACGCTTTTGGGCGTTGGGGAGGCGCAGGTCCGCAATCCGGAATCAGCGTGGTCGGTGCCCGCCTCTGCCGTCGCGGCCTACGCGATGTTACAGCTTGCCGCGATCCACGCATATGGCTGGGCAGGCAAACCCAACGTGATACCAGCTCCCCTCTGGAGAAACCCGAAAAAGAAAAGTAGAGCTTCCACCCTCGACCTTGTGAACGAACTCAGACGTGAACTCTGGGCCGAAGCCATACACCGGGAGCATTTAACCGACTTCGTTAACGCAAAGTCTCCGGACACGAAGTCGGTTAAATACAAACCCAACCTCGCAAGTTCTTTATTTGCAGCAACTGCTTAGCAGAAAAAAAACCAAACTCCAGTTTGTCGCGTAGCGACAACAAGAAATATAGCAACAGGTTTTTTACTCCCGAGCAATAAGCATCTTTATTTCTTTCCGACGCTCGGAAGCGAATTTTTTGGCTATTCCGAGCGTCGGAAGGGATGGTTTCCCTGCCCTGGCCTTGAAAAGGCGAAGAACCGGGGGCGGGGTGAGGGGTTTGGCGGGATATGCCCACGCTGGAATGGATTGAAAAAAAGAAGTGGAGGTCTATCATTTGGTGGTGCCGACACGTTTGCTTGAGCCGGTGTCGAAGCTGTCGCAGGATTCGGAGGACGGGAATTTAATTGTGGAGTTCCCCGTTCAAACGTCCACTTCTATTTTCAGTGTAGCCACGAATATGGCAATGAGTTTGTTGAGAGAGGTGTCCCGAGAGAAATCGTTGTAAGTTCCGGTGTTTTTGGCGGTGGGTAGTGTCGCGAGTGTGGCGGCGGCGGTATAGAGTCGTTCCTGTACCATGCGTTCACAAAGTATTCGCATACGTTCTTGATAAGAAGCCGCTTTGAAAATGGGGTCGTTTTGGAAATGAATGGAGGGATTGCCCCGGACCGCGGGCCTGCGCGAATTTTCCTCGTCCTCCACCAAAATGAAATATCCAATGAAGGGGTTCGCACCCGCGCCAAACAGGCCTTCCCGTTGGGCCACGGAGAAGTCATAACCCGAACCCAAGGCCTCCTCGCATCGGTTGTTTGCATTGTTACCGAACGAGGGGCCGCCCAGGGATTTCAGTTCGAGGGCGGCGAGGAGTCGGCCCTGATGCATGACCACAATATCCCATTGTTTGCTGGGACGGAAGTGACCTGGCAGTACCAGCCCGGCCTTGTTTCGATGCATCTCAACTTTCGAACCGACCTCAGCTTTGACCACTCTTTCCAGCATCTCGGAAAATCCATTCAAGTTTTTTCCTGCGGTCGCAGCTCCTCGTTTACCTTGGTCCACGCGGGTGCCACCCTGATTCTTTTTCCAGGCGGAATTTTTGGCCCGCCAGTAAGCGCGAACGGCTTTTTTAATGTCGTCGGTGTAATCCATGTTCGGCTACTTGGCGGTTTTTTACTCCGTGATCAAGCTCTTCCAGTCATGTTGTGTGAGTCCATAGAGAGTGCGGACAGCTTCGTTCAGATCCGCATCCTCCCCGGAATGGGCCAATTGCGACAGTGTTCTCCGCAAATCCTCCGGGACATCCCTCCAATTGGGGAGTCTGATTCGACGCAGGTATTGGGCCTGAAACCGAAGATAGTCCCCGCGCATTCGCAGGGAATAGGTGGCAATGAAGGCTTTGGCCAGCGAACTTCGTAAAACGGCTTGCAGGGCCTCCAGATCCCAAGAGTCCGAGGTGATGAAGTACAAATTGTGGTGGGGATAGTATTCACCCGGGTCATAGGCGACTTGCGGGTTTCCTTGGATGTCTGGAATCAGCAGTTTGGGCCGATGGAGCAACGAGGGCGTGATCCTGTCGATGGTCTTGAACCAAGCGTTTGGATTTTTTTTTGCGACATGGCGTCGTTGAATCGCCTCGCGATGTCGGAGGATATATTGATTGAATCGAGGGAATTCTTCCGGATTCACCAGACCGTTTTCATTTTCGGCGAAAGGATTCAGCACATAGCTGCCCCGCCAGTGGATACGATGATCGCGGAGGTCGCGCCGGGTGATCAAGGGGAGTTTCCGTTCCGGTTCCACATCAAGATCGTCGTTCGACCCGATAAAGACCTTGTCGGCGCCGGTGGCCACGCCGATGCCCACTTTGCATCCGGCTTCCTCCAAAGTGGGAAAGGCCTCCTCCAGATGTTGCACGATGCCCAGACGTTTCCCGCTGGTAAGCAGCCACGGGGCATTTCCAGCCGCGATAGAACCCAGTTGCAGAATTCGATCGTCTTCACAATCCGCCAGCAGGGATCGGCTCAAGCTGGAAAGTTCAGACAGATTCACATCGGTTTTCCGCACCACCCGGGTGGTGCCGCTTGGTGCGTTTCGAATAATGGTCACGGCCGGATATGCGGTGACATCGGAGTGGAAGGCGTCGCAATTGGAGAAATCGATATAGCTTTCAAAATGGTAGTTCTCCGCGATCCATTTTCGCAACGGCCCCCCGTATTTGTTTTTCATCCAGCGGTCGGAACAGATAAATCCCAGGCGCCCCTCTTTCTCCAAAAGGGACAAGCCCTTCTCAAAAAACGCCACGTACAGATCCGAGCGGTCGTACATGGTGGCGAACTGTCGCCGGTAGTATTGCATCAGCTCCCGTGGCAGAGCCTCCAAGCGCAGATAGGGGGGATTGCCGACCACGTGTGAGAAGCCACCACTGATCGGGGTGGACAGAAAATCCCCCTGAATCAGCCAGGCCTCCAAGAGGGATTGGGTTTCTGTCCATCCGAAGCCTTCCCGGACCAGTCGGCTTTCAACTTTTTCCCGCACGACTTCGAAGGCCTGTTTGTTGATTTCCACACCAAGGATCATCCCTTTCAACGCCACCAGCGGGTGACGCCGATGCGCTTCAAGCAAACGGTTAATGGCGGTCAAAAGAAAATCGCCCTCTCCGCAGGAGGGTTCAATCAAGCGCATGGGATCTTGGATACAATCCGCAGTCCAGCCAATCAGATCCAGCATAAACTCCACGACTTCGGGTTTGGTGAACACTTCGCCCCGCGAATCTGCCGGGGCATTGGCCAAAAGTGACACCGAAGGCAGGATCATGTCATTGACAATAGGAAATTCAGGTTGGACGGCAGGTAACATTGGCTTATGGTACTATACATAATAGTGGTCTGCAAGTTGATTTTTCAGTGGATGCAAAAATAAACGACTGGTGGACAGCCAGGCGCACTCTATGCACCAGTATTTTACTCTTGTGCGACATTGTCGCACAAATTGGGATGGTCGATTATTCTGCAAACATTGAAACAGGTGTTTTACTCCTTCTCAAATGACTTGCGTTGCGACAGATCGCGGAGCTTCATTTGTTTGCGGGCATGAGTTTATGTGGGCAGGGGGAGGGACTCGGGATTGAAATTTTCGAGAATCATTTGCACTTCGGGGCGGCAAGAGACGCAGCCGGTGCCCGCTTTGGTGTGGGAACAGAGAATTTCCAGATCTTTCGCCGCATCGCGTATGGCGTTGTGGAGGTTGGTTTCGCCGACCTGATTGCAGGTGCAGACGAGCCGTCCCTGAACCGGAGGACGGGCTTCCGTGGCGGCGGGCCGCAGCAGGGTGTCGCGCTCTTGTTCGAGTTCGAGGCGCGAGT